>DATFKK010000105.1 GCA_035268685.1 Candidatus Krumholzibacteriia bacterium
CGCATGGCGATCGTGGTGATCGCCGTCGACCCCTGGAACGTGCGCACCGAGCCCGGCGACTTCGACGTCGAGATCTCGATCGACGACGACTGGAGCCACGCGTCACCGGCTTCGGACCTGTGGAGCGACGCGCTCGAGCGCACGCGGCTGGTCCTCCCGCGCTCGGCGCTGTCGGACGGATCGCACACGCTGCGACTGCGTGCCGCCGACGACGGCACGCTGATCCACGAGGGCCGCTTCGAGGTCCGCCGGCCCTAGGGCTCGACGCCCGTGCCCTCGATCAGGCGGATCCTCCGGTCGACGACCCCACCCGGCCAGACCTCGGTCCGTCCCGACGGCCACTGCACCTCGATCCGGTCGTAGCCTTCCGCGTCGCCCAGCCCGAAGTGCACACGCCACGGGAGCTCCGAGGCGTTCAGCACCCCGCCCTCTCCGCACCAGCGGACGAAGCGCTGCTCCCCGACGACGACGCTCACCCGTGCCCCGTGGCGCCCGCGCGGTGACTCCAGGTCGACCTGCAGCCACGATCCCGTGCGCGAGACGTTCTCGAAGAAACGGTCGCGGGTGATCGCGTAGGGTGCGCTCTCGGCGTAGTGCAACGTGCGCCCGAAGAGGAGGTCGAGATCGCCGTCGGCGTCGGCGTCGAACCAGACGGCGGCCGGTGAAGCGCCGACCAGATCCGGAACGGCGGCTCCGCGCAGAGCACCGAAGCGCGGGGTGTCGGCATCGGGTTCGAGCTGGCGGAAGAGTTCGGACGGGATCGAACGGGTGGCCGCGGCCCAGCGCGGCTGCAGTCCGTCGAGACGCCCGTCGTGATCGAAGTCGGCGAAGACCATGCCGCCGGTGTACGCGTAGCCGGCGAACAGTCCGGTCCGCTCGTCGGTCCGGTCGAAGCCTCCGTCCGCACGCTGGAGCAACAGCACGTTGCGACCACCGAAGTAGTCGCTCTGCCCCTGGAACAGATCGGCGCGGCCGTCGCCGTCGACGTCGGCGCGGGTGACCCCGTAGAAGGCCGGACCGGCGCGGGGGCCTTCGATCGGACGGACCGACCATTGCCCGGCGTCGTGGTGCACCGCGATCGCCGTTCCCACCCTGTCCCAGTAGGGCGCGCCGTCGATCAGCACGAACTCACGGTGACCATCGCCGTCGACGTCCTGCACGTCGGCGATCAGTCGCTCCTCGTGCGCCTGCAACGAGGGCAGCGGTTCCCGCCGCACCCACTCGAGTTCGAAATGCGGGCCGCGCAGGCACGCGATCCGGACTCCGCGCAGGTCGGCGCCCGGAGCGCGGGAGACGAACATCACGTCGAGGTGTCCGTCGCGGTCGGCGTCGAGCACGGCGAAGCCCGCTGCATCCTGCACGGCCTCGAAGGCGTCGGGCGCGAGAACGACCTCCTCGAACCGTCGGGCCACGTCCTGACGCCAGATCAGGATGGATCCCAGCTGTGCATCGCGAGGGCTCCACACCGAATTCACGAGGACGACGAGATCGGCATCGCCGTCGCGGTCGAGGTCCCGCCAGGTGTGGTGGACAATCGACTCGTCCCAGGGCGCGCGGGGGTGTCGCCGCCACCGGCCTCCGCCCTCGTTCCACCACAGCTGGCTCGGCGGGAGACGTTGCCCGTCCAGGGTCCGATCGGTGGAATCCTCCCCGAGGCGCCGGGGCCAGGTGACGGCCCGGGCGAAGAAGAGATCGATCCGGCCGTCGCCGTCGAGGTCGCGGGTGGTGACGCCGCGGATCAACCCCGGCTCGCACCACGGGACGTCGTCGGTGCGGTCGATCCATCGCACGTGGTCCGGCTGGTGCGGGATGGTTCCGACGGCGGTGAGGACCGTGTCGGCGGCCAGCTCCTCGAACAGCGGCACGGCGAAGTCCGGACGCCCGAAGGTCGTCTGCGCGTGGCCGGAACCGAGGTGCGAGGCGGCGAGAAATGCCGCCCCGAGGACGATTGCGTGTAAACGCGGAGGCTGCACGTGCGACTCCCTGAATGACGCCGGGTTCTCATGCTGCCCGGCGGCACGTCTCGGGGTCCGGGTGTCGAATCCACTCGTGGTGGCCATGGGAGCCGGCTCACCACGCGAGGGGTCACCCCGGGCCCCGTTCGACGTCCCGCGCGGCCCTTCCGGCTCCAGGACGACGACACACGGTGCGCAACCGCGGGAGACGGACGTCGCCCGCGGTTGCGTGTGCGCACCCTACTCCAGTCGACCACTGCGATCGACCCTCCAGACCGCGATTGACCGGCCGGTCCGGCGCCACCTACTCTGGACCGCCCCTGACCGGAGTTCTGTCACGGTGATCGGTCGTTCCCTCGCCCATTACGAGATCCTGTCGCTGCTCGGCGAAGGGGGCATGGGCACCGTCTACCGTGCCCGCGACACCAGACTCGGCCGCGACGTCGCCCTGAAGGTGCTCGACGATCGCCTCCTGCACAGCGACGAAGCACGCGCCCGCTTCGAGCGCGAAGCGCGGGCGGTGGCCACCCTGTCGCATCCGAACATCCTGGCGATCCACGACTTCGGCGAACACGACGGCGTGGTCTTCGCAGTGACCGAACTCCTCGAGGGCGAATCGCTGCAGCAGCGCCTTCGTCGAGGCCCCCTGCCCCTGCGCACGGCGCTGGACGTGGCGGCGCAGACGGCCGACGGACTGGCCGCCGCCCACGACCGGGGCGTGGTCCACCGCGACCTCAAGCCGGCGAATCTCTTCCTGACCCGCGAAGGGCGGATGAAGATCCTGGACTTCGGGCTGGCCAAGACGACCGTCGATCCGGGTGACGACACGGTGCTCGGCGCGGCCACCCACCAGACCACGCCCGGCACCGTGCTCGGGACCGTCCGGACCATGGCCCCCGAACAGGTGCGCGGCGAGGAGACCGATGCTCGTTCGGACATCTTCTCGTTCGGAACCGTACTGTGGGAGATGCTGTCGGGCGAGGCCGCCTTCGACCGCGGCTCGGCCGCCGACAGCATGAGCGCGATCCTCAACGAGGACCTGCCCGATCTGTCGACCACCGACGACCGCGTGCCCGCCTTCGTCGACCGCATCGTCCAGCGCTGCACCGAGAAGTCGCCGGAACAACGATTCCAGACGGCCCACGACCTGGCCTTCGCACTGCGCAGCGTGAGCGAGGCCTCGACACGCAGCACCCCGACGATCGACACCATCGCGCCGAAGCGCCGCCGCGTGCCCTTCGCCCTGGCGGCGGCCATGCTCGTCCTGGGCGGCGTCCTCGGGGCGGCGGCGGTGCACACCTTCGTCCCACCACCACCCGAGCCGGTGAAGATCCAACCGCTCACGCACTCCGGGCGCGATTCGTCGCCCGCTGCATCGCCCGACGGCCGCACCATCGCCTTCGTCTCGGACCGCGACGGCCGCTCGCGGATCTGGCTGCGGCAGATGAAGGGCGGTGTCGAAGCGCCGCTGACCGAGGGCAACGACTACGATCCGCAGTTCTCGCCAGACGGGACCTCGGTGCTGTTCCTGCGCGCGGAAGGAACCAGCGCCGCGGCGTACCGGATCCCGCTCGTGGGTGGCGCGCCGCGACGGCTGCTCGACGACGTGGTGGCGGTGCGCTGGTCGCCCGACGGCGAGACCCTGGCGGCGCTGCGTCTGGCCGGCGACGCGGCGGCTCCCACCACCATCGTCGAACTGCACGACCCGCGGACGGGCACCGCGCGCGAACTCGCCCGCTTCACCAGCCGCTTCGTCTACGGCCTGCGCTGGTCGCCCGACGGGCAGTGGATCACCGGTTCCTCGGTGAGCGCCGTGCTCAACACCGGCGACAATCGCATCGTGATGATCGATCGCGACACCGGTGAGGTCCGCACGGCATGGTCCAGCCCGCTGCGGTTGTCGTCGGCGGCCTGGACTCCCGACGGCCGCGCGCTCGTGGTGGCGCGCAGCACCAGCCTGCTCGGCGACAACTCCAGCCCGCTGGGCCTGGTGAAGCGGGTCGATCCCTTCTCGAACGAGACCGAATCGCTCTTCTGGATCCAGAGCGTGTACGGAGGCGGCGCCGACTACGTGCGGTTCGAGTTCCTGGGTGACGAACGGCTGATCTTCGACGAGATCCTGTGGCGGGGAAGCCTCGTGCGGGTGCCGATCGACGACGGCGATCCCCTGGCCCGCGGCACCCAGATCACCGGCGGCAACAGCCGCGATCGTCAGCCCGCGTTCTCCCCCGACGGCCGCACCATCGTGTTCTCGAGCAACCGCAGCGGCAACCTCGACCTGTGGACCATCGACACCACGACCGGCGAACTGCGGCAGGTGACCGACGATCGCGCCGACGACTGGGATCCCGCCTTCGACCACGACGGCAGCGAGATCCTGTGGAGCAGTAACCGCGGCGGCCACCTCGAGATCTGGGCCGCGCGCGCCGACGGCGGCGGTGCGCGGCAGATCAGCAGCGACGGCGTCGACGCCGAGAACCCGACGCAGACCCCCGACGGCGAGTGGGTCGTCTACGGAAGCGGCAATCCCGAGCGCAACGGGATCTGGAAGATGCGGACCGATGGCAGCGAGGAGGTGCAGGTCGCGGCCGGCTCGTTGTTCATCCCCGAGGTGTCCCCGACGGGCCGCTACGTGGCCTACATCGGAAACGACGTCGACGAGTCCAAGGCCATGGTCTTCGTGCGCGACCTCGAGACCACCGAACTCGTGTGGAGCGCCGACGCGCCCTTCCGTGGCCTGCAGGACGTGATCTCGGCCGGGCGTCCCCGATGGATGCCCGACGAGAGCGCGGTGCTGTTCGTCAGCTCGGAGAACAGCCAGCACTACGGCATCGTGGCCCAGGACTTCGAGCCCGGGGTCGACACCTCCGACACCCGACGTGTGGTCGTCGGATCGGACGAAGGCATCGACATCGAGTCGTTCGGAGTGGCGCCCGACGGCGCGTCGATCGTGGTCGCGCGCGTGGAACACCACCGCACGCTGAAGGTGGCCGAGGACTTCCGCTGATCGGTCGTCCCCGGCCCGTTCGCCACCGCGGTTCGCTTCCGCCGCGTGCTACCCGGTTCGGTCAGCCCGCGCGACGGCTCCGGCTGCGATTCCGGTTGCGGGGCGGGCGTCCGGAACGCGACCCCCGATTCTTCGGCGCTTGCTTCCTCGTGCCCCGGCGCTCGCCGCGGTCCCGGCTGTCTCCGCGATCCCGGCTGTCGCTCGCCGACGTGTGGCCTTCGAAGCCGTCGACCCGACGTCGCGGAATCGGACTGCCGATCATGCGCTCGGTCGCACGCACCCACGCGGCGTCGTCGCCGGTGACGAAGGTCCAGGCCACACCCTCGTTGTGCGAGCGGCCGGTGCGGCCGATGCGGTGCGTGTAGGCCTCGGGGGTGTTCGGCACGTCGAAGTTGATCACGTGCGACACGCCGCTCACGTCGATACCGCGGGCGACGATGTCGGTGGCCACGAGCACGGTGTACTCGCCGCGGCGGAAACCCTGCATGGCCCGATCGCGCTGGCCCTGCGACATGTTCCCCTGCAGACCGATCGCGCGGTGGCCCGCCTGGCTCAGCTGATGGGCCAGACGCTTCGCCCGGTGCTTGGTCCGCGTGAACACGATGGCCGAGCTGCAGTCCCTCGACCCCAGCAGATGATCGAGAAGCGGCCGCTTCTGTCGGTCGCCGACCATGCACAGGGCATGGTCCACCGTCGACACCGGGGCGCGATGAGCGAGTTCGACCACGTGCGGGTCGTCGAGGATCTCGTCGGCCAGGCGCCGGATCTCGGGCGGCATGGTCGCCGAGAACATCAGGTTCTGACGATCGCGCGGCAGCGCGGCCAGGATCTTCCGGATGTCGGGCAGGAAGCCCATGTCGAACATGTGGTCGGCCTCGTCGAGCACCAGGGCCTCGATCCTGTCCAGCCGCACCAGTTTCTGACCCATCAGATCGAGCAGGCGTCCCGGGCAGGCCACGATCACGTCGGGCTTCCGGCGCAGGGCGTCCGCCTGCTTCTTGATGGAGGTCCCGCCGAACACCGTCGCCACGCGCGCCTTCGTGAAGCGAGCGAGGGTCTGGAACTCGGCGGTGATCTGTGTGGCGAGTTCGCGCGTGGGCGCCAGGACCAGCACGCTCGGGCCCTCGCCGGGCTCGCTCACGATCCAGTCGAGTAGCGGCAGGGCGAAGGCGGCGGTCTTCCCGGTGCCCGTCTGGGCCAGTCCGAGCACGTCGCGGCCCTCGATGGCCGCGGGCATGGTGTCGTCCTGGATGGGGCGCGGGGTGTCGAATCCGGCCGCGCGGATGCCGCGCAGCACGTCGGTGTGCAGCCCGAAGCGGTCGAATCCGCTCGGGCCCTGGGTTCGGTCTTCGGTCATGGATGCTTTCCGGCCATGGCGTACGCGGACGTCGCGCACGGAGGGCCTGCGTTCCGGCCCGTACAACAGCGATGGGCAAGAAATTCGGTGGCGGCGTGGTCCCGGAGGGATGGTGGGACCCCTGTTGTCGCCGCGGGCGAGAGCGCCCGGAATGGATACACGGTAATGGACAAGCGATTCGCGTGCCACATCGGATGTCGCCGGGCGCGCGAAGGCCCCGGATCCGTCCGGACCCGGGGCCTCGATCGAGCAACGTGCCGGGCGGCCGCTACTTCACGAGCATCAACTTCTCGGTGACCGTCCCCGTGTCGGTGACGAGCATCGAGTAGTAGGTGCCCGAACCCACCGTACTCCCGGAACGATCGGTGCCGTTCCAGGTCACGGCGTGGTCGCCGGCCGGCAGCACCTCGTTGCGCAGCACGGTGACCAGGGCTCCGCGGGCGTTGAGGATCCGCAGTTCCACGCGCCCGGCCTGCGGCAGGGCGAAGCGGATCTCCGTGGCCGGGTTGAAGGGATTCGGCGCGACGGCCATCGACAGCGAGCGCGGCGCGACCACGGCGTCGAACTCGGCGTTCATCGAGGCCACCGGCTGCTCCACCGCACCCGACACCGGGCGGGCGGTGACCACCGTGCCGTCGCTGGCGAAGGAGGGCAGCTCGAGGTTCGAGCGCGAGCTCGGCTCGAGCCAGATCTCCGCCGGCGCGTCGTCGCGCACGCCGAGGACGACACGCATGAGCGTGAGTCCCTCCCCGGCCGCCACGCGACGCTCGGCACCGAAGCCGGCCAGGGCATCGGCGCCCTCGCCCAGCGACACCGCGGCGTCGACGAGCGTGCGGTCGTGCACGATCACGTTGTCCGACACGCGCAGGGCGAGGTCGAAGGCGGTCACGCCCTGCTCCACGGCCGCGCCGCGGGCCACGACCCAGGCCGTGGTGCGGGTGCCGGGTTCGAGCGAGGTGCTGGTCTTCGTGCCCTCGGCGTCGAAGTACACGCCGACGTCGGCGGCCGGGACGCCCGGACCGTCGGACGGGACGACCTCGCCACCGTCGGCGACCTCACGCGTGGTGGCCACCGGGCACGTCGACCCGAAGCCGATGGAGAACTCGCCGACGTCCGCCAGATCGACGTTGCCGTTGAACACCAGGTCGGCGGCGAAGTCGTAGGCGCCGGCGAAGGCGATCGCGAACTCGCCCACGTCGACCAGGTCCGCCGCCAGGTCTCCGGTGATGTCGGGACCGTTGACGAAGTACTCGAGTCCGGCCAGGCCGTCCGGGTAGCTGATCGACGTGACCGAAGGATCATCGACGGTCACCTGCATCAGCTCGCCCGTCGCACTGTGCCCACCAGCGAACAGCGCGCTCGAGATCGTGGTGAGACCGTTGACGTCGGTGTCGGCGTCGGCGGTGATCTCCTGCCCGGCGCACTGCGTCCATCCGCCGGCGGCGGCGACCAGGCCGATGTTCTGGGCCGGGAAGCCCGACACCGGCGCGCCGAACTCGTCGATCAGGCGCACCGAGATCGTCGCGTCGACGGCGACCGGGGGATCCCCGATCGTACCGCTCCACGTGAGCGCATTCGACAGCGCACGGCCCGTGCCGTCCGGCCGCGACTGCAGCGCCACCGGACCGTCGGTGAAACCATCGACGATCACCTGGATCTCCTGGGCGGCCTGCACCTCGAGATCGACCGCCACGTTCACGACCGGGTTGGCCGGGTCGTCACTGCTGATCACCAGGTCGCAGGTGTACAGCCCCGGCGCGAGACCGGTCGCGTCGACCGTCACGTTCACCACGCTCGACCCGCCCTGCGGCGTGATTCCGCTCGCCGGCGCGAACGACAGCCACGGGCACGGCGACGGGTCCTCTCCCACCGACCAGTTCAAATCGGCCG
>DATFKK010000106.1 GCA_035268685.1 Candidatus Krumholzibacteriia bacterium
ACCAGGAACACGTGGCAGGCGACGGTGACGGTCGAACCTGCGCACCTCGGACGGGTCGACCTGCAGGTCACGCGAGGGACGGGAGGGCTGGAGGTCGTCCTCGTGGCGGCCCATCGTGACGCGGCCCAGGCCCTCGACGCCGAGGTCGACGATCTGGTCGACGAACTGATCCGCCGTGAACTCGAGCCGGCCAAGGTCACCGTGCGCACCACGGACCGTGGCCTCGACGCCGAGCGACAGCCGGCACGCCAGAACCCCGAGAACGACCCCACCCGGGCCCGTCGCGACCAGGACGACACGACGGAGTCCGAGGCCGAGGAACGCCAGGGACGGCGCGGCCGCGGCCGTGAGGCCCGTGACCAGCGCCAGGCGACCGCCTGATCCCGCGAACGGAGGACGTGGACGTGATCGACCCGACGAACCCCGCAGCATCGGCGAGCCAGGCCAGCACCCGCAGCTCCGCGGACCAGGGTCTGGGGACCCGGATCCAGAGTGCCAGTGAGCTGCGGATGGACTTCCTCAATCTGCTCACGGCGCAGCTCTCCAACCAGGATCCGCTGTCGCCCATGGACAACGAGCAGATGGTGCAGCAGCTCGCGACATTCAGTCAGCTCGAGCAGCTCGAGCGTGTGAACTCGAATCTGCAGGAGCAGATGGGATACAGCCAGAGCCTGAACAACACCATGATGATGAACGTGGCCGGCAAGCGCGTGACCGTGGCCGGCAACGAGATCGGTGTCGTGAACGGCCAGCCCTCGCGATCCCTGGTGCGCGTGCCCGAGGCGGGCACCGTCTTCGCGCGCGTGCTCGACGCGAACGGGGCCACCGTACGTACGCTCGACGCGAGCATCGTCGAGCCGGGCTTCAACCGTATCGAGTGGGACGGCAAGGACGACGACGGCAATGCCGTGCCCGACGGCGACTACTCGCTGGAGATCTCGGCCGTGGATCGCAGCGGCAACTTCATGAAGTCGGTCGCCTTCAGCAGCGGCGTCGTCGACACCGTGCAGTTCGAGAACAACTTCATCCAGCTCGAGGTGAACGGGCGTCTGTACGGCCCGGGCGACGTGGTCGAGGTCGGTGTCGCCCCCCGTGATCCCGTCGTCGTGAACGTCGAGGGTGACGACGGACCGGGCACCGGGAGCGATGACGACGACGGTACCGACGACGACGGCACCGGCGTGACGCCGCCGCCCGATGCCGAGGATCCGTGGAGCCCGCCGGTGTCGTCGATGCTCGGCGGCGCCTCGCGTTCCACCTTCGACCGCAATCCGTGGGAAGCCCTTCTGAGGATCGGCTGAGACCGAGAGTTCCGGGAGGCCTGAGGCCTTCCACCCAGATCCGACAAGGATGTTCCAGGACGCCGCCCGAGGGCGGTACCGAAGCCAGACAGGAGACCAGCTCATGCTTCGTTCGTTGTTCGCCGGGGTCACGGGCCTCGAGGCCAACATTGTCGAACTCGACGTCGTCGGGAACAACATCTCCAATGCGAACACGGTCGGTTTCAAGTCCGCCCGTGTGACCTTCCAGGAGATCCTGACCCAGAACATCCAGTCGGCCACGCGTCCCGACGAGGGTGGCGGTCTGGGTGGTGTGAATCCGCAGCAGATCGGTCTGGGGGCCGTGGTCGGCGCCATCGACAGCGAGTTCACGCAGGGCAACCTGCGGACCACGGGCAACAAGACCGACCTGGCCATCCAGGGCGAGGGCTTCTTCGTGCTCAGCGACGGCAACTCGCAGGCCTACACCC
This sequence comes from Candidatus Krumholzibacteriia bacterium, assembly GCA_035268685.1. NCBI lineage: Bacteria > Candidatus Krumholzibacteriota > Candidatus Krumholzibacteriia > Candidatus Krumholzibacteriia bacterium. The sequence continues at coordinate 1,751 of DATFKK010000106.1, forward strand.
GCGCCGGGAACTTCATGTTCGACGCCGACAATGCGCTCGTCAGTGCCGGCACGGGCATGAAGGTGCAGGGCACGATGGCCAACGAGCGCGGTGAGTTCGTGTCGGGCGCGGTGCAGGACATCCAGATCGATCCCAGTACCGTGATGCCGGCCCAGGCCACGAACTCGCTCAAGGTGTGGGGCAACCTCGACAGCGAGTCCGACGCCCAGGGCACGCATCTGCTCCAGACCGGTCCGCTGCTGTCGACGGCAGCGGCGACGGACGATCTGCGGTTCCTGCACTCCGGTGCCGACGGTGAGGACCTCCAGTTGACCAACGGCGACGTCATCGCCCTGACCGGTCAGATCGGCGGTCTGGACATTCCGGACACGCAGTTCGAGATCGGTGAGGTCGCCGACGGCTTCGACGGCACGACCATCCAGGACCTGCGCGACTGGTTCCAGGCCGAGCTCCGGGCGAACGGTGCCCCGGGAGCCACGGTCACGCTCGATGCCGACGGTGCCTTCACCGTGAACAACGCCGGCGGCGATCCCCTGATGGAGGACGTCAAGCTCCTTGCCGGTGGCCGTGTGAGCTTCAACCAGGTCATGCTCTTCGGCAACCAGATCCAGCCGGGCAACACCGCGACGTCCGCGGCCACACTGTTGAGCCCGGCCGAGGAGACCGACGTCATCAGCGAGCTGTACAACTCCGACGGCAAGAAGCTGAACTTCCAGTTCGAGGACGACGGCGCCGGCAACATGATCACGTCGATCCAGATCGGCGGTACGCTCGGTGGCGAGGCGATCACCCCGGTCGTGTTCGAGGTCGAGGAGGGTTCCACGGACCTCACCGAGCTGCTCAGCCGCCTGACCCAGGCCTTCCGGATCTCGAATGCCGACGGCGTGGAGATCGACTCGAACGGTCGTATCGACGTGCAGGGCGACGTGGGCCTGGCCAGCGGCATCGACAACATCGCGCTGCGGGAGGAGGGGAACCTCTTCAGCAACATCGGCACTTCGATCGACTTCTCCGTGATCGACGAGGCCCAGGACGCCGCGACCTTCTCGGTGACCAACACCGTGTACGACTCGCTCGGGAACACGCACAACCTGACGCTCGCCTTCACCAAGCGGACCGGCTTCAACGTGTGGGACTGGAAGGCCGGTCTCGACGGGGACGAGGAGATCACGGCCGGTGAGACCGGCACCGTGACCTTCGACGAGGCGGGTCGTCTGGTCTCGTTCCTCTACACCGACGGCGGTGGCCAGGTGAGCTTCCGGCCGCAGGCCCAGGGAACCAGTGGCGCGGAGCCGGTGTCCATCAGCATCGACCCGGGTACGATCGGTGGCGTGAACGGCCTCACCCAGTACAACTCCAGCGACCAGATCCAGTCGACGGGTGATGGCTACGGAGTGGGGCGGCTGATCGACTTCGACATCGACCGCGACGGCGTGATCACCGGCCGGTTCAGCAACGACACCGTTCTGAACATGGCCCGCATGAGTATGGCCGTGTTCAACAATCCGTCCGGTCTGGTCCGGTCGGGGAACAACACCTACAGCGTGAGCGGGAACTCCGGGACGGCCGTGATGGGCTTCGCGAACGAGGGCAACGCCGGTCTCATCAATTCGGGCGCGCTCGAGGCGAGCAACGTGGACCTGTCGGAGCAGTTCACGCGGCTGGTGGTCGCCCAGCGGGCCTTCCAGTCGAACGCGCGGGTGATCAGCACCAGCGACGAGGTGCTGCAGGAACTGGTGAACATCGTCTAGACCCGGTAGGGCACGGGGTGGGCCGGGCCGGCGTCCGGCCCATCCCCTGACATGCTCGCGAACCCCGGGGCCGCGACCCCACCGCAGGACGGAGCCCACGCGATGATCGAGGTCACACGGCTCAACGGTACCGGATTGGTCCTCAACGCGGACCTGATCGAGTACGTCGAGTCCACACCCGACACTTTAGTCAGCCTCACTACCGGTCGAAAGATCATGGTGACGGAGTCCGTGGACGAGGTCGTCCGCCGGGCGATCGCCTACCGCGCGCAGGTGCGCGGGGCGTATCCCGTTGCCGTAGCGGCAGATCCGGACGCCTGACAGCCGGCCCGGACCCGTTCGCACCCCTCCGGGGACGGGCGGGTGACGGGTCCGGCTCAGGGTCCGAGGAGGAAGAACCGTGGATCTGGCGACGATCGGAGGCTTGGTCGGGGGGGCAGGACTGATCCTGGCCGCCATCCTCAGCAGTGGCAACCTGGGGATGTTCCTCGACCTGCCCGCGATCCTGACCGTGGTCGGCGGGTCGCTGGCCGCGCTCTTCATCAACTTTCCGATCCCGAAGGTTCTCGGCGTGTTCAAGGTGGTCCGCAAGGCCATGTTCCACGACGACGAGGACCCCACCGAGATCATCCAGAAGATGGTCAGCTACGCCGAGCGAGCCCGGAAGGAAGGCATGCTCGCGCTCGAGGAGGACTCGGAGAACGAGCCCGACAAGTTCCTGGCCAAGGGGCTGCGCCTCGCCGTCGACGGAACCGATCCTCAGCTGCTCGCCCGGATCATGGAGACCGACCTCTCGGCGCTGGAGACGCGCCACAAGGAGGGCAAGTCGATCTTCGAACAATTGGGCATGTTCGCGCCGGCCTTCGGCATGATCGGGACCCTGATCGGTCTGGTGCAGATGCTCGCGAATCTGAGCGACCCGAGTTCGATCGGCAGCGGTATGGCGATCGCGCTGCTCACGACCTTCTACGGATCGGTGATCGCGAATCTCGTGGCCCTGCCCATCGCGGGGAAGCTCAAGGCCCGTAGCAACGAAGAGCTGCACACCCGCGAGATGATCATCGAGGGGATCATGTCGATCCAGAGCGGCGACAGCCCGCGCATCGTCCAGGAAAAGCTGAAGAGTTACCTGACGCCGGTGCAGCAGACCCAACTCGCGGCGCGGTAGGAGCGGGCCCAGCCATGGCCAAGCGGCAGAAGCAGGAAGAACCGCCCCTGGGCGCACCGCTCTGGATGGCCACCTTCTCCGACATGGTGACCCTGCTGCTGGCCTTCTTCGTCATGCTGCTGTCGTTCTCGTCGATCCAGGAAGCGAAGTTCCACGAGGCCATCCACTCGCTGAAGGGCGCCTTCGGGGTGATGGCCTCGCCGCCGACGGTGATCCAGCAGCCCGACGTCGTGGTGCCCCAGGCCGACACCAACGAGTGGCAGCAGATGCTCTACGAGCTCCAGCAGGTACGGGTGGCGTTGTCCGAGGAGGGGTTGCAGGAGGAGGTCCAGCTCACGCTCGAGAAGGAGGGCGTGAGCATCCAGATCAGTACGCCCATGCTGTTCGAACCGGCGAAGGCCGAACTCCGCGCACCCAGCACCGAACTGCTCGACAAGCTCGTGACGGCCCTGCAGAGGTTGGACACCGAGATCCACATCGAGGGCCACACCGACAACGTTCCGATCAACAGTGAGCAGTTCCCGTCCAACTGGGAACTGTCGTCGGCCCGGGCGATGGCCGTCCTGAAGTACCTGGTCGAGCGAGGACTGCCGCCGGATCGCCTCGCAGCGGTCGGTTACGGCGAGTTCCGGCCGATCGACACCAACGACACCGAGGCGGGTCGACACCGGAACCGCCGCGTGGAGATCTTCGTGCGCCGGACCGACGGGTTGGCGAGATCCGTGCAGAGGGCCGAGCGGTAACCCGGTCCACCGCGATCGCGCGGGTCCGGGACGCTGGCCAGAACCGAGGAGCGACGTCGTGGCCGAAGAACAGGCCGAAGCCAAGACCGCCAAAGCCGGTCTACTCCAGAACAAGGCAGTGATCGTCGTCGCGATCGTCGCGCTGCAGGCGGCCATGGCCTTCGGCCTGACCAAGTTCCTGATCGCGCCCACGACCTCTTCGAGCGAGATCGAGCTGGTGGAAGGCGAAGGTGAGGGCGCGGGTGAGGCCGCGGCCAAGGGCGTGTTGGTCAGCCTCGAGGAGATGATCGTGAGCCTGAATTCGGGCGCGCGACCACGCTACCTGCGGACCACGATCGCCGTCGAGGCGGTCGACTCGAAGGCTGCGACGGAGGTCGAGGACCGCATGGCCGAGTTCCGCGATGCCACGATCATGACCCTCAGCCATCACAGCGTGCAGGACCTGTTGAGCTTCGAGGGCAAGGAAGCCGTCAAGGCCGAGATCAAGGACGCACTGAAGTCCCTCGTGGAAGAGGGCAAGGTGCTCAACGTGTACTACAGCGACTTCGTCGTGCAGTAGCCGCATCGGCCCGGACGGCCGGCGTCGAGGAGCGCGAGACGACCGTGGACAACCTCTCCCAGGAAGAGATCGACGCCCTCCTCGAGGAAGCGGCGGACGACGCGACGGAGTTCGATGCCCAGGAGGCTGCGGGCGCCGATTCCGGCGGCGACGCCTTCGGTGACGTCGCGGACCCGCGCGAGCGCGCGATCCGGGCCTTCGACTTCAACCGGCCGAACAACAATCTGAGCAAGACCTTCGAGCGCAATCTTCGTGGCGTGAGCGAGAGCTTCGCCAAGGACGCCAGCCTGTCCTTCTCGAACACGATGCGCGGCAACTGCGACTACACCTTTGCGGGCATGCGCGTGAACAGCTTCGGAGAGACCCTGTCGGGTTGGGAGAGCCCGAGTTGCATCGCCGTGTGCTCCATGGAGCCTCTGTCCGGCGTGGTCCTCGTGCACGTCGAGGCTTCGCTCATGTTCTCGTTCTTCACGAAGCTCCTCGGTGGCCCCATCGAGGTCCCCAGCCAGGTGCGGGACTTCACCGAGATCGAGATGGGTCTCGCTCGGAAGGTGTTGAGCAAGATCCTCGAGCAGTTCAGCGCAGCGACCGAGAAGGTCCACCGGGTGATTCCCCTGCTGATCCAGATCGAGAACAACCCGAACTACCTGAACGCCTTCGCAGAGGCAGAGCCGGTCCTGAACTTGCAGTACAACGTGACCATGGAGGAGGTCGGGGCGGTCATGAGCTTCGTGATTCCGCTGGCGGCCTTCGAGCCGGTCCGTGAGGAGTTCGACCCCCGCGAGGGGATCGACGTCCGCAACGCGGCCGACCGCATGGCCGAGAAGCAGCAGGCGCACGGTCTGGTGGGAACGGCGTCGGCCCTGATGTCGGCGCGATTCCGGTCCCGTCGAATCCGCTTCGACGAGCTGCTGGCGCTGAAGACGGGAGACGTGCTCTCGCTCGAACACCACGTGGACCGACCCCTCGACGTCGACGTCGAGGGTAAGCCGATGTTCCGCGGCACGTCGGGTCGCGTGGGGCGATCGCGAGCGGTGCAGATCCTCGGCCGCAGGGAGGATGTCTAGATGGCCGACCAGGGTATGGGTCCCGGCGGCGCGGGTGCTCCCGACGCTGCGTCGGAGATGATCGAACACGCCCGGAGCGTGGGCGCGGGCACCGGCGGCGGAACCGGACTCGACATGCTGATGAACGTCGAGTTGCAGCTCACCGTGGAACTCGGGCGCTGCCGGATGAAGATCCACGACATCGTGAACCTCGGATCGGGGTCGGTGGTCGAGTTGTCGAAGCTCGCCAGCGAGCCGGTCGACATCCTCGTCAACGATTCGGTCTTCGCCCGGGGCGAGGTCGTCGTCATGGTGGACCACTTCGCGGTGAAGATCACCGAACTGGCCGATCGGCCCGACCTGGGCCAGGAGGGCTGAGGAGCGCATGGAATCGTCGGCCTGGCAGTGGTTCGCGGCGACCATCGCGGTCATCGCCCTGGTGCTGATCCTGGCCCACGGAGTGCGCTTCGTGCTCGACCGCAATCGCAGCACGCGTGGCCCCGTGACGCAGGTCGGAGCGTGGCGCATCGCCCCCGACGCGAGCGTGCGCGCCGTGCGCGTGCTCGGCAACGTGCACCTGGTCTACGAGCGGGGGCGCGAGTCGATGCTGCTCGAGACCCTCGACGCCGATCGTCTGCCCGAACTGGGGCCGGCCCGGTCCACCCACGGGCCGCTCGACCTGCTGAGGGCGCGGCGCACCTCGACCGCCCCGGTCTCCCGGGTGGCCAGAGGCTGACCACTCGGGTCCGGATGCCAGCCGACCGCCCGGTCGGTCCGTGGTCGAGAAGAATCGTAACCTGATGAACAACAATGGGTTGGGCGATCCGGCGGTGCGACCTGTCGCGATCGGGACGCGGCACGCCCGTTGCGCTACGCGGCGCCATGATGCGTGACCGACGTGCATTCCGGACCGTCCTGGTGCTGCTCGTGGCGGCGGTGCTCCTGGTGCCGGCCGACGGGGCCGCGCAGCAGGTCGCTGCCGATGGCGACCAGCTCACTCTCAGCGTCCAGGGCGGGGGCGACGGCAATCTGAGCTCGACGATCAAGATCGTCCTGCTGATGACCCTGCTCACGCTGGCACCGTCGATCATCGTCCTGACCACCAGCTTCACGCGCATGCTCATCGTGCTCGGCTTCCTGCGGCAGGCCCTCGGCACGCACCAGACCCCGAGCAACCAGATCCTCGCGGGCATGGCCCTCTTCCTGAGCATCGTGGTGATGACTCCGGTCTTCGAGCAGATCAACGCCACCGCGATCCAGCCATATCTCGCCGCCCAGGAGCAGGTCGACGGCGAGGAGCAGGGCGGAATGACCGATCGCGAGGCGATCGAGGCCGCCATGGTACCGCTGCGCAATTTCATGCTGGCGCAGACCCGCGAGAAAGACCTCGACCTGTTCCTCGAACTGAATCGGCGGGAGCGTCCCGAGGATCTCGGCGAACTGCCCATGTCGGTGGTGGTGCCGAGCTTCCTGATCAGCGAGCTCAAGACCGCCTTCCAGATGGGCTTCATGCTCTATCTGCCGTTCCTGATCGTCGACATGGTGATCGCGTCGGTGCTCATGAGCATGGGCATGATGATGCTCCCGCCGATCCTGGTGTCGTTGCCGTTCAAGATCCTGCTCTTCGTCCTGGTCGACGGATGGCACCTGATCACCCGTAGCCTGGTCTCGGCCTTCCACGTACCGGTCTGAGGAGGACGTCGTGAGTCCCGATCTCGTCATCGACATGGCCCAGGACTCCGTTTGGACCCTGCTCATGGCGGCTGCGCCGATGCTGATCGCCGGCATGGTGGTGGGTCTGTTGATCTCGATCGTCCAGGCCGCCACGCAGGTGAACGAGATGACCATGACCTTCGTGCCGAAGATCGTGGCCGTCATGGTGACCGCGGTGCTCTTCCTGCCGTTCATCATGTCGAAGCTGACGATCTTCACACAGGAGATCTTCGCGCGCATCGTGGCGGTGGGGCTGTCGTGAACTGGGCCGTCGACATGAACTCGCTGGTGATCGCTGGCCTGGCCTCGGCGCGGGTGCTCAGCTTCCTGTCGAGCCTTCCGATCCTCGGCGTGCGGACGGTGCCCAGCCCCGTGCGTGTGGCGATCGCCCTGTGCTTCGCGACGGCCATGATGCCGACGATCCGCGAGGCGGGAGCGACGGCCCCGGAGACGCCGGTGCTGCTCGCCTTCGCGCTGGCGATCGAGATCCTGGTCGGGCTGCTGCTCGCCTTCGCGGCGGTGACCGTCTTCGCCACCGTGCAGTTCGCGGGCGAGATCATCGGCGTGCAGATGGGCCTGGCGCTGGCGAACGTCGTCGATCCCACCAGCAACATGCAGATCTCCACCGTGAGCCAGATGTTCAATCTGATCGCGGTGCTGATGTTCCTCGCCGTCGACGGCCCGGTGAACCTGCTCCGGGCCTTCGCGCAGGGCTACGAGGCGATGCCCCCGGGGGCCTTCGTTCCCACGGCCGAGAGCATGTTCGAAGCGATCGCCCAGGTGGGAACGCTGTTCTCGCTGGCCGTGCGCATCGCGCTACCGGTCATCACCGCGCTCATGCTGGTGAGCCTGACGCTCGGCGTGCTCGGACGCACCGTACCCCAGATGAATCTCCTCGTGGTCGGCTTCCCGATCAAGATCGTCGTCGGGATCTTCGTGATGGCCGTATCGGTGCCTCTCTTCGGAGAGACCATCATCGGTATTCTGGACCAGGTTCCCGATCGGCTCGGCGACATCATCTGGGCCGGACCGGTGGGGAGGTGATGCGCCATGGCCGAACAACCCGCAGGTGATCGTACCGAACAGGCGACTCCCGAACGGCATCGTAAGGCCCGAGAAGAAGGGCAGGTCGCGCGCAGTGCCGAGGTGAACTCGGTGGCCGTGCTGGGTGTCGCCTTCGCCGCTCTGATCGCGGCCGTCGGCTACATGGGCGATCAGTTGCGCGCGGTCGGCGTACACTACCTGAGCGAGGCGGGCGTGCGTCGCATCGACAGCACCACCGACGCCATGGCCACGCTTCTCGCCGCCGGGGAGAAGGGCATGCTCGCCCTGGCGCCTGTCGCGCTGGCGGTCCTGTTCGTCGGTACCGGCGTCGCCTACGCCCAGGTCGGTTGGAACTGGTCGCCGAAGGCTTACTCCTTCCGCCTCGAGAAGCTGAACCCGCTGGAAGGCCTCAAGAACCGCTTCTTCAGCAAGACGACCTGGTTCGAGCTCGCGAAGAACCTGATCAAGGTCACCGTTCTCGGAGGCATCGCTTTCCTGGCGATCCAGGACATGATTCCGCGCCTCGTCGGTCTGTCGAAACTCGCCTTGGTCGAGGGCTGGGCCGAGGCCGTGCGGATCCTCGCCGAGTTGTTGTTCCGCATGCTGGGTGCACTGCTCGTGCTGGCCCTGATCGACTTCTGGTGGCAGCGGCACCGGCACGCCGAGCAGTTGAAGATGACGAAGGACGAGGTCAAGCGCGAGATGAAGGACCAGGAGGGCGATCCCAAGCTCAAGGCGCGGGTTCGTTCCCTGATGCTCGAGCAGATGAAGCGGCGGATGCTCGACGAGGTCAAGTCCGCGGACGTCGTGGTGACCAACCCGACGCACTACTCGGTGGCCCTTCGCTACCGCGCCTCCGAAGGCGCTCCGAAGGTCGTGGCCAAGGGGCAGGGGCACCTGGCCCTGCGCATCCGTGAGATCGCGCGCGAGCACCGTGTACCGATCCTCGAGAATCCGCCGCTGGCCCGGGCGCTGTACCGGACCGCCGAGGTCGACTCCTTCGTGCCGATCGACCTCTACGAATCGGTGGCCCAGGTGCTGGCCGCCGTCTACCGCGCCGACCACCGGCGCAGCGACGCGGCGGGGGTGTAGTTCGTCATGGCCGAGGGCAACACCGAGGTCCGACAGGGTGCCGTCGTGAACGGCAGCATATTGGCCGCCGGCATGATGATCGGCGTCCTGGTCCTGATGGTCATTCCGGTGCCCACCGGGGTGGTCGACGTCCTGTTGACCTTCAACATCGCCTTTGCGATGACCGTTTTCCTGGTGACGGTCTATCTCAAGCGGCCGATGGACTTCTCGGTCTTCCCCTCGCTGCTGCTGATGGTCACGCTCTTCCGTCTGGCGCTGAACGTGGCGAGCACGCGCCTGATCCTCAGCAATGCGGACGCCGGAGCCGTGATCGCCGCCTTCGGCGACTTCGTCGTGGGCGGGAACTTCGTCATCGGAGTCGTGGTCTTCCTGATCCTCGTGGTGGTCCAGTTCGTGGTGATCACGAAGGGCTCGGGCCGCATCGCCGAGGTTTCGGCGCGGTTCACCCTGGACGCGCTTCCGGGCAAGCAGATGGCGATCGACGCGGATCTCAATGCCGGAATGATCACCGAGCACGACGCCCGGACGCGGCGCAAGGAGATCGCGGACGAGGCCGAGTTCTACGGCGCCATGGACGGCGCCAGCAAGTTCGTGCGCGGCGACGCCATTGCGGGCATGGTGATCACCGCCATCAACATCCTCGGCGGCCTCGCCATCGGTACCCTGCAACGGGGCATGCCCGTGGGCGACAGTGCACGGATCTACACGCTGCTCACCGTGGGTGACGGTCTGGTCAGCCAGATTCCGGCACTCCTGGTGAGTACGGCGGCCGGTATCGTCGTCACCCGGAACAACAGCGGGCTGAACCTGGGGACCGACATCGCGACCCAGGTCGTGCAGGACCCCCGGGCTCTGCTGGTGAGCGGCGCGGCTCTGGGCGCATTCGCCTTCGTGCCGGGCCTGCCCACCTTGCCCTTCCTCTTGCTCTCGGTGGGGGCGGGCGTGGCCGGATTCCTCTCGAGGAATCAGAACGAACGTCAGGTGCGCGAAGAGCAGGAGGAGGCTGCGCGCGCAGCGGAAGAAGCGGAGGCACCGGCCGAGGAACGCGACGGCGACGACATCTTCGTCGTGGACCGCCTCGAGCTCGAGATCGGCTACGGCCTGATTCCGATCGTCGACGCCGGCCGGGGTGGCGATCTGTTGCAGCGCATCACGAACGTGCGCCGCAAGACGGGATCGGAACTCGGCATCAACGTCGCGCCGATCCGTATCCGGGACAATCTGCAGCTCGGTGCGAACGAGTACGTGGTGAAGCTCCGTGGAGTCGAGATCACCCGATTCGAGCTTCACCTCGACCGGCTGCTCGCCATGCGGGTGCGCGACGGTGGTGCCGACGTGCCGGGGATCACGACCTCTGAGCCGGCCTTCGGCCTGCCCGCGGTTTGGATCTCCAAGGACGACAAGTCGCAGGCCGAGATGGCCGGTTACACCGTGGTCGAGCCGAGCGCGGTCGTGGCCACGCACCTCGCCGAGATCGTCAAGGCGCACGCCGACGAGATCCTCACCCGCCAGGACGTCAAGGACATGGTCGATCGGCTCGGCGAGCACGCCCCCGCGCTGGTCGAAGAGGTCTTCGGCGACAAGATCTCGCTCACGGTGCTGCACGGTGTGCTCCGCGGACTGTTGCACGAACGGATCCCGGTGCGCGACCTGGTGACCATCCTCGAGACGCTGGCGTCGAGTGGCCCCGTGAACGAGGGCCAGGTGGACGCGCTGGTCGAGCGCGTGCGCATGTCCCTGAGCCGGCAGCTCTCGCACCTCTACGCCGACGAGAACCGCACCATCTGGGTCCTCACGGTCCATCCCGAGACCGAACAGGCGATCTTCTCGTCGTTCCGCGAGTCGGAGCGCGCGCAGAACGTGGTCATGGATCCCGGTTTCGCCGAGCGCTTCGTGGCCACTCTGGGCCAGCAGGTCGACCAGGTGGTCGCCGCTGGTCGCTCACCGCTGCTGGTGGTGAGCAGCCCCATTCGTTCTTTCACGCGACGCCTGATCGAGGCGTCGTTCCCGATGGTCGGCGTCCTCGGATACACCGAGATCGCGCCCGGCTATCAGATCCGATCCCTGGGGACGGTGATCGCTCATGGCAATGCCAACCTCGACGCCCAACGGGCCCAGGCCGCAGCCACGGCCGGCGGGGCCTGACGTTCCGACGCGTGTGGTGCGCGCCGACGACCTGGCGCAGGCACTGGCGCGTGTGCGTCTGACCTTCGGACGTGACGCCCTGGTCCTGGGGACGCGCACGGTGACCATTTCCGACCCGGAAGCCCTGCGGCCGCGCACCCAGGTCGAGGTGACGGTCGCCGACCCCTCGGCCCAGCCGCAGGAACGGGTGGCCGAGGCCGGATCGGCCGCCGGAGCCTGGGCACAGGCCTACGCCGAAGCCAAGAGCGCGCCGCACACCGACGAACCACGAGACGTGGACACGGCACCGGCGGCACCGCTGGCCGACACCGACGTCGCATCGCGGGTCGATCGACTGAACGAGATCGCCACGCGGGTGCGGGGTCTGGCGTCGCGCTTCGACGAGCAAGGGGTCGACCCGACCTCCGACTACCCCCTGGCCGAGGCCCTTCGCGCTCAGGGCACGACCGAGGCCACGATCCGGCACCTGGCCGGGTCCTTCCGCCTGGCCGTCCGCGGGGGCGACCCCACGGTGACGGCTGCGCGTCGCCATCTCTCGCGTTTCGTGCGGGGAACGCGCGCCGTCGACGTCTCGCAGATCGGCGGCGAGCACTGGTTCCTGGGTCGGGCCGGTGCGGGCAAGACCACCATGTTGCTGTACCTGGCCGGCGCGATGGTCTCGGCCGGAATCCGTGCCGGCGTGGTGGCGCTGTCGCCGCCGCACGCGGGAGACGTGCAACGCCTGCGCGGTGCAGAGCGCGCCCTGGGCGTTCCCGTCCACTTCGTCGAGGACGAAGACGGTCTGCGCCGCGCACGCAGTGAACTGTCCGACCACCCGGCGCTGCTGGTCGACACTCCTTGCTTCGTCGGGCAGGAATTGCCCGCCTCGCCGCCCGATCACGCCCAGCGACACCTCGTCGTGCCGCTGGGAGAAGACCGCGAACTGCTCCGGGGTCACCTGGACGCGGCGCGGGGTTGGCAGGCGGATTGCCTCGCGTTGAGCCAGATGGATCTCTTTCCCCGTCCGGGGCGCCTGGTGGACCTCGCTGTCGAGGCCGGTCGGCCGATCAGTCTTCTGCAGGGACGCCAGGGCGGGGGCCTGCGCGTGCGCATCGCCCGGGGCGAGAGCCTCATGAATGCAGTTCTGGGCGAGCCCGCCGGGATTCGGACCTGATCGGAGCCTTGCAGGATGCAACAGTGGGCACAGATCGCGGGATCGTCGGCGGCCCTGGTCGCCGTCCTCGTGGGCCTCGCGCGCCACTGGGAATTCTGGTCCGTCGTCGAGCGCGCCTTCGTGGCCTACCTGCTCGTCTTCGGAGTCGTCGGGATCCTTCTGTTGCTCGGACGGGTCGCCCTGCGTTCCGAACCCGATCCGCCGCGGGAAAGCAAGAGGAACGATCCGGAGCAATCACGGACCGATGGCACGGATGCTGCACTTTGACGTCTTCCGGTGAACGAGCGTGAGCGCTCGATCCAGTAGCAGGAGCGGGAATCAGCCCATGGAGAGCACGACCACGACCGCGCCCGATCTCACGGCCCTGTGGCACAGTTTCCAGGACGAGGGAGACGAGGACGCGCGCCGGATCCTCGTGGAGAAACACGTGGGCCTGGTCCGCTATGTCGCCGGCCGTCTGGCCGTCGGGCTTCCGCACTACCTCGAGTTCCCCGATCTCTACGGGGCAGGGCTGGTCGGTCTGATCCAGGCCGTCGACAACTTCGACCGCGCTCGGGGCATCAAGTTCGAGACCTATGCCATTCCGCGGATTCGGGGCGCGATCCTGGACGAGCTGCGCTCGCAGGACTGGTTCCCGCGCAGCCTGCGCCGGAAGGCACGTCAGCTCGAACAGACCTTCGCGACTCTCGAGTCCAAGCACGGCCGATCGGTGAGCGACGAAGAGGTGGCCGAGGAACTGGGCATGAGTCTGGACGAATACGATCGCGTCCTCGGTCAGATCTCGGTCGCGACGCTCGTGTCCCTCGAGAGCGAACTGCATCCGGACGACTCCGGTGGTGGCCACCGCGTCGTCGACACCCTGGTCGACGAGTCCGTGGTCCACCCCGACGAGGTCATCGCCCAACGAGAACTGCGCGACGTGATCGTCGGCGCGCTCGCAGAGCTGAGCGACAAGGAACGCCTGGTGCTCACCCTCTACTACTACGAAGAGCTGACCCTCCGCGAGATCGGCGAAGTCCTCGAGGTGACCGAGTCCCGCGTCTGTCAGATCCATACGAAGGCGATCTTCCGTCTGAAGGGGAAGGTCGAACGCAAGGTGAACTCGAAGTCGCTGTCGCGCCTCGGCGAAGAGGTCCGCGACGCACTCAAGGAGAACGTGGGCGTCTGATCGTCGGGCGACCGGCGTCCACCTCCGACGGAAGGGGTGGGTCATGGCTGGTGACAGTGTGAGTCTGCCGACGAACGTCGCGCACTCCGACACGGTCAGCCGGATCCAGCAGGGCCAGGCCACGGATCAGCAGGCGGGCGAGAAACTCGCCAAGAAGCTGGCCGAGCCCGGCGACGACGATGCGGCGCTGTTGAAGAATCTCAGCGAGACCGAGCGGGCTCGTTTGCGGAAAGAGCGGCGTGAGGAACGAAGGAAGCAGCAGCGCCAGCAGAAGCGGGACGCAGCCCGGGAACGCCCGGACGACGACCCGCGCGGTGGCAGTATCGACGTGAAGGTCTGAGGCCGGAGACCCGGCGGTGGAGCCATGACGATCGAAACCCTGCAACAGACGCTGGCGATGTCCGGTCCCATGGGGCTGTTGGCCGGGAGCGCGCTGGTGGCGCTCGGAGCGAGCTCTCTGGTGACCGCCGTCCTGCTCTGGGCACGCCGGCGGCGCACGAGCCGCAATCCCGATCCTGATCCGTCGACGGCTGCCCACGTGGTGGACCGCTACGACGACGAGGTGGTCGCGCCGGAGCCTTCCCCGGCGCCCGCAGGTCCCGACCTGGCCGAGATCGACCGCCGCCTCGAGGAGGTCGAGCAGCAGTTGGTGAATCTCGGCAGCCGGGTCGATGCCGTCTTGCGGCAGCGCGAACAGACCGTTCCGCGCAAGACGGTGCGGGCCGCGGCCACGCCGACGCCGACGATCGATCGTCCCGACAGCGTCACCCCCGAAGAGATCTCCCTGCGCGCCCTGGTGGGCCGCAGCGCCTAGGACACCGGCACGAGGAAGTCGTCGTGGACCAGCAAGCCCTGAAGGACATCATCCTCAACGCCAAGGATCTGCCCGCGATGCCGCACGTCGCGAGCAAGGTCCTGGAGCTCGCCGGCAATCCCGAGACGACGGCCGCCACGCTCCAGAAGGTGATCGAGGACGACCAGGCCATGGCCGCGCGTATCCTCAAGATCGCCAACTCGGCGCTCTACGGTTGCAGCCGCAAGATCAAGACGCTGACCGAAGCCATCGTCATGCTCGGCTTCAACACGATTCGCAGCCTGGTGGTGACCAGTGCCGCGCGGAACATGTATCTGAAGGAAGGCAAGACGATGGGGCTCAAGGAGCGGCTGCTCTGGGAGCACTCCATCGGCTGTGGAATCGCCAGTCGCCTGCTGGTCACGCCGCGGCAGCCGGCCTACGCCGAAGAGGCCTTTCTCGCGGGCCTCATGCACGACATCGGCAAGCTCGTGCTGAACCAGTACGCGGGCGACGTCTTCGACGAGATCGTCCAGGAAGTCTACAACGAGGGTCGCCACTTCGTCGAGGTCGAGCAGGAGCTCCTGGGCTTCGACCACACCGAGGTCGGTGCCATGCTCGTGACCAAGTGGAAGCTGTCGAACACGCTCGAGGACGCGATCCGGTCGCACCACGAACCCGACAGCATCAACGCGTCGAACGAGGTGCTGTGCTACCTCGATCTGGCCAACAACATCTGCAAGCGGCAGGGGATCGGCTTCGTCGAGCTGCCCGAGATGGAGCTCGCCGAGCTCCCGAGCGCGAAGGTGCTGGGCCTGACGGCCCCGGAGCTGGAGACGGTCTGCGTCCAGCTCGGTGAGACCCTCGAGTCGGAGATGGAGATCTTTGTCTGAGGTCGATCTGCACGACTCGCCCTCCGTGGCGAATCCGGAGCTCGACGCCCTGCTGGCGAGCTTCCAGGACCTTCCGACCATTCCGGAGGTCCTCGCGCGCATCTGGCAGCTGGTCGACGATCCGCGCAGCAGCGCACGTGACCTGGAGCAGGTGGTGAGTCTGGAGCCGCCCCTGGCGGCGAAGGTGCTCCGCCTCGCGAACAGCCCCTACTACGGGGGCCGGGGTCGGGTCAAGGACGTGCAGATGGCGATCACTGCCCTGGGATTCGACACCCTGCGCAACCTGGCGGTGTGTCTGAGTGTGGCCAGTGGTCTGGTGCAGCGCGAAGCGCGTCAGAACGTCATGGACCAACGGGAACTGTGGCGACACAGCGTGAGCTGTGCCGTGGTGGCCCGGCGTCTGGCCCGCGAGCTCGACGTCCTGGATCCGGACGACGTCGAGGAACTTTTCACCTCGGGTCTCCTGCACGACATCGGCATGTTCGTGATCGCGCTCGGACGTCCCCGGGCCTACGCCGAGGTCGTCCGGGTCGGACTCGAGCAGGGCTACGAGCAGGTTCGCGCCGAGCGCGAGGTGCTGGGCTTCGATCACGCCGAAGTGGGGTGTGCCTTCGCGCAGCGATGGCACTTCCCGTACCGTTTGCAGGACCTCATCGCGAACCACCACAGTCCGGCGGTGGGCGATCGGGCGACGACCAAGCACGTGCTCTCGCTGGCCGACGCGGTCGCGCATCGTGTCGTGCCGACCGCGATCCTCCCCGACTTCGAGGTGCGCGAGGTCGACGCCCGCGATCTGGCGGCCCTGCACCTCGACGAGGAATCGCTCGAACAACTGCTACCGGAACTCCAGCGCGACATCGAGCGCGCGCAGGAATTCATGAACCTCGTCTGAGCGACCCGACCGGAGAGAGGACCGACATGTCGCAGCCGACACGCCCAGAGGGAGCCATTCGTGCGGTGATCGCCGACGACGAGGCCTTCATCCGGCAGGTGCTGTTGAAGATGCTCGAACGTCTCGGCATCGACGTGGTCGGCGTGGCCGAGAACGGCCGCATGGCTCTCGAGCTGTACCACCAACACCGCCCGGACATCGTGATCCTCGACATCGCCATGCCCGAGATGGACGGTCTGGAGACCCTCCGCAAGCTGCTCGAGCGCGACCCCGATGCCCGCGTGCTCATGTGCACGAGCTTCAGCAGCAAGCAGTACGTCGTCGAGGCCGTGAAGGTCGGGGCGAAGGGTTACCTGAACAAACCCTTCGACCTCGACAAGATCCGCGAGAAGATCAGCAAGATCGTCCAGGTCGACTCGGTCGGCTGACGGTCTCGTTCTCGGGGCGACCCCGACTTGACACCGACGGGGTGCCCGCCGACGATGCGGGCGCTCCGCTGCTGCCCTCCGGCCTCGCGGACCGGTTCGCACCATGGAATCCGAACTCGTTCTCGTGCACACCCCCCGTGCGGAACTCGTGGGGACGCTCCTGCAGGGACTGCGGGAGCGCGCCACGGTCGTCGCCTACGACGACGCGGCCGAACTCGTGGCCGCGGCGCGGAAGGCCGACGTCTGGCTGGTGGTCCTGGACCTGGCGACGGCGAGCCAGATCCCCGAGGGCGTGATCCGCCGCCTGCGCAACGTTCCTTCGCATCCCGAGTTGATCGTGCGACCGCCGGCCGGCTACGCGGCAAGGATCGATCTTCCCGACGACGGCGTGCTGGAACCCGCAGCCTCCGACGATCGGGTGTTGGAGCAATCCCGGCGCCTCCTCGACCTGCAGCAGGTCCGGCGGGCGAGCGGGATCGTGGGGAGCACACCGCGGGTCCGGGAACTCTTGGCCGTGATCGCGCAGGTCGCGCCACTCGACGTCCCGGTGCTGGTCCAGGGTGAGAGCGGGACCGGCAAGGAGATGGTCGCGCGGGCCCTGCACTCCCAGAGCCGGCGTCGCAATGCCCCCTTCGTCTCGATCAACGTGGGCAGTCTGGCGGAAACGCTGCTCGAGTCCGAGCTGTTCGGGCACGAGAAGGGGGCCTTCACGGGCGCGGTGGCACGACGGGCCGGAGTCTTCGAGCGCGCCAACGGAGGCACGCTGTTCCTCGACGAGCTCGGCGAGATGTCACCGGGGATGCAGGTGAAGCTGTTGCGCGTGCTCGAGACGAGCGAATTCCAACGCGTGGGGGGCACCGAGACCCTGCACACCGACGTGCGCATCGTGGCCGCGACGCACCGCGACCTCGAGGCCGAGATGGAGGCCGGACGTTTCCGCAGCGACCTCTACTACCGCCTGAAGGTGGTCCGGGTCGAGATCCCTCCCCTGCGCGAGCGGCCCGACGACATCCTGGTGCTGGCCCAGCACTTCCTCGACGAGGCCAACGAGCGGCACGGACTCGGGAAGCGCGGTTTCACCACCGACACCATGAAGAGACTGCGATCCTACGCCTGGCCCGGCAACGTGCGGGAGCTGCGCAACGTGGTCTCGTCGATGGCGGTCATGGCGCGGGGCGAGTTCCTCGAAGTCGAGGACCTGCCCGCCGAGTTCCACGACGGGGGTGGGGAGCGCCGCAATCTGCCGATGACGGCCGCGGACGCCGCCTCGGCGAGCGGCGGCGACGGGATCTGGACGACCACGCTCCTGGCCCTGGTGTCCGACGTCCGGAGGATCGTCGACAAGCTCGACGAGATCTCCGATCGGCTCGACCGGCTGGAGTCGACCGGTCCGGAGCCGGGCCGAGGCGGGGGGCAGCGGGTCCAGCCGTCGGGATGGGACGACACGCCCCTCGACGCCGAGTACGTCCCCCTAACCCCGGAGCCCGGGACCGACATGGCCAGCGCCGAGCGGGCACTGATCGAGGCCACCCTCCGCCAGTTCGAAGGGAACCGCCGCCGGACGGCCGAGCAACTCGGCATCGGCGAGCGCACGTTGTACCGCAAGCTGAAGCGCTATGGTCTGGGATGAGGGCGTTGCTCCCGACACTGGCGTCGCGGCGGGGCGACGGGCTATACTGGCCAGACGCGATACGCTTCGAACGCGCGGCTGCCCACGTCACCCCTGCGGTCCGTTCCGACCGATCGTTCCCCTGAACCACCGGTTTCGACCTCGCCCGTCGCGGGGATCGGTCCGTCACCTTTCGTCGACCCGGAGGCTTCCGTGATTCGATTCGACAGCGTTCGACGGGGCACCATCGGTCTCGCCCTCTTGCTGCTGGCTTCCGCCGATGCCCAGGCCGCGAAGTTCGCCGGTTCCTTCATGGCCGATGGTGGCGGCGCCCGCGCACTGGGGATGGGCAGTGCCTTCGTGGCGGTGGCCAATGACGCCAGCGCCACCTTCTGGAATCCCGCCGGACTGCTCGACGTGCCGGGGCGCCAGTTGCTGATCATGCACAGCGAGCGCTTCGGCGACCTCATCGACCGCGACTTCGGCAGCTACGTGCACCCTCTCGGTGGGGCCGAAGGCGCCGAGAGCGCCTTCGCGGTCAGCGTGATCCACCTCGCGCTCGACGACATCCCGTTCACCGACGGTCTCGTCGACGAGCTCGACACCGATGGCGACGGTGTCCTGGGCGCGAACGAGGCGGCCCAGATCCTCGATCCGCTGTACTTCGACCAGATCAAGTTCGAGACCGACCGCGAGTTGGCGCTCATGGTGTCCTACGCGCGACGCTTCGACGACTGGCAACTCGGGGGCAACGTCAAGCTCATCCGGCAGAGCGTGGGTGACTTCAGCAGCTTCGGGATCGGCGTCGACCTCGGCGCCCTGCGCCGGGACTGGTGGCGTTCCCTCGACGTCGGCGTGAAGCTCCAGGACGCCACGTCGACCTATCTGAGCTGGGACACCGGCCGCAACGAGACCATCGCTCCGGTGCTGGTGCCCGGCGTGTCGTACGACTGGACCTTCCCCGCGTGGAGGCTGGGCGTCGAGGCGGCGGGAGCCCTGGAGATCCACTTCGACGGTCGGGGCAACAGCGTGGACCAGTTCGGCTACCAGGAGTGGGGAAGCTTCTTCGAAGACGTCTCCAGCAACCTGTTCCTGGGGCTCGAGACCACGTTCAGCGAGCGGGCCCATCTGCGCTTCGGTAGCCACGGTGGCTTCGATTCGGAGGAACTGACCTTCGGGGCGGGCATCGAGCTCGGACAGTTCCGCGTGGACTACGCCCGCGCGGGCGACGTACTCGACATCGACGAGAACACGCACCGCGTGAGCCTCTCGGTCGACTTCTGAGCCGTCGAGTTCAGCGGTTCCGGGGCCGCCAGACCGACACCCGGTCGCCCGGGTGCAGGATCGCGCGGGGTTCGAGGTCGTTCCACGCGAGCAGCGCCGCGACGTCGACTCCGTAGATCCGTCCGATCGCGGTGAGCGTCTCGCCCGCACGCACCAGGTGTTCGGTCTTCTCGTGTGTGTCCTCGTCGATCACGAAGGGGTCGAGGGCCTCGAAGTCCTCGTCGACGTGCAGGACCAGGGTCTGTCCGACCCGGATCCGGCTGCCACGCAGACCGTTCAGGGATCGGATCGAGCGGATGCTCACGCCATGGCGCTCGGCGATCGCGCTCAGCGTGTCGCCGGAGCGGACCCGGTAGCGGAGCGTCTCGCGCCCGGCGGGCGGCTTCGCCGAGTCGGCGGCCGCCGACGGCGGGTCTGCCGCCGCCACGCGCACCCCGCGCGGGTAGGGAATGGTGAGCACGCGTCCGGCGCGGACCCGACGGGCGTCGGTGATCCCGTTGAGGTCCATGATCGCCCGGGTCGACGTGCGATACCGACGCGCCAGGGCACCGAGCGTCTCTCCGCGGGCCATGCGGTGTTTGCGCCAGGTGATCCGCTGGTCCTGCGGGATCCGGTTCACGGCTTCGAGCGTCGCCTCGCCCCGGCCCTCGGGCACCCGGATCGAGTAGGAATCGAGGTTCGGGGGCGTGCACCCGGCGATCAACTGGGGATTCAATCGTTCGAGTTCGCGCACGCCGAACCCACCGGACCGTGCGATCTGGTCCAGGCTGAAGGTGTCGTCGAGTTCGATCGTGTCGTAACGGAGTGAATCCACCGCGACCGGTCGGAAGCCGTACGCGGCCGGATCGACGGCGATGCGAGCGGCGGCGATGAACTTCGGCACGTACTGCCGGGTCTCGCGCGGCAGCCGGAGCTCCCAGTAGTCGGGGTCGCCCTGCAGCCCGATCGCGCGCTGGATGCGGTACTCGCCCGCGTTGTAGGCGGCCAGGGCCAGGGGCCAGTTCCCGAACATGCCGTACATGAGCTTCAGGTGGCGGGCCGCGGCGCGGGTCGACAGTTCGATGTCGCGCCGTTGGTCGATCCACTCGTCCACCTGCAGACCGCGGATCTTCGCGGTACCCCGCATGAACTGCCACCAGCCCACGGCTGCGGCGCGACTGCGTGCCCGAGCGGTCAGCCCGCTCTCGATCATGGCCAGGGACAGGAGTTCCGTGGGAAGTTCTTCCTCTTCCAGGATCGTTTCGATGATCGAACCGACCCGCGCCCGTCGTTCGAGCCAGGTCTGGTAGTTCGACCGCCCGCGCCCGGTGAAATAGTCGACCCAGAAGTCCACGCGGGGGTGCTGGACCAGCAGGAGCTCGCGTTCGAAGGTGGAGCGTTCCACCTCGGGGATCAGGAAATCGGGGATCTCGTAGGCCGTTCGCAGGCTGTCGTAGACGTCGTCGAGCGTCTGGTTCAGGGGCGCGTAGCTCTCGGCGAAGAAGCGTTCCTCGGCGAGGATCTCGACGAAGTTGTCGAGCTTGCGGTCGAGCGAGGCGAGGTAGATCACGGCCATCGAGTCGGGCTGGTCCGATTGAACGGTTTCCAGGCGCTCGCGGAGCACGTAGAAGTACTCCTCGGCCAGGTCGAACTCGCCGCGCGCGTAGTGCGTCCCGCCGGCGACCCACAGGTCTTCCAGTTCGGCCAGCGAAGGGTGGGACCGGAGGATCTTGGCGAGCAGGGTCTCGTCGACCGGAGGCGCGGGCGCAGGCTCGGGTTCGGGCGCCACCACGGTGTCGGCGGGTTCGAGCGCGACCGCGTGGGCCAGCGGATCGTCCTGGGGTGGTGGGGTCGCCGGTCCACTCGACGAGCAGGCGGCCAGACCCGACAGGAGTCCGATCAGCACGGGGGCGAGAATTCGACCACGTCGGCGAAGCGCGACACCTGCTCTCAACGTTGTGACCTCCGGTTCGACGGTGTCCGGTGCGGGAATCGGCAGACATTACCCCGTGGGCACGGTCTCGTCCCGCGCGATGTGCTAGAATCGAGCCCGAACCACGATTGCAGCGGAAATCCCGCCCGCCCGCCGACCGGAACGGCGCCGCACCATGAAGCTCAAGCGTCAGAGCGTGGATCTCCGGCGATTCCTGGGGACCGAGATTCCCCAGTCCCGCCTCAGCCCCGACCTTCGTCAGCGGGTGCGGCACGCCCTTGCGTCCAGCGGGGACCTCGCCGGCCTGACCGCGGAGGTCGCGCGGGAGCTGCTCACGCGCGACGTCTTCGAACGGGCGGGAGTGATCCGCCACGGGAACGAGACCGTGCCGGTCTATGCGCTGCCCGGTTCCCCCCGTGTGTACGACCTCCGGGCGCTCATGGGAAGGCCCGGCGAGCCCGCGGCGGCGTCGGAGACGGAGGTTCCGGCGCCGGGCGTGCCCGAGGAACCGCACGAGCCCGCCCCGGGGCGGCTCCCGGCGGACGAGCAACCGGCCCGAGTTCCGAACGTCGAGCCGGGGCGGCTCGGTGCCATCGACGCGATCCGCCGCACCTTCGAGCGCGATTGGGTCAGCTTCGGCCTGGAGTCGAGCCTGGAGGGGCTGCTGGACCTGCTCTCGGGCAATCTCGACGGAGTCGAACTCCGGGTGGTTCTCTGGAGTGATCGGCTGGGCGTGCCCCAGGGGCAGGGGCGTGCGTGGCGGGTGCTCGACGACGGACGCGCCCTCGACGAAGCCTTCCGCCGATCGCTCGAGTCCGCGGAGTCCGACGCGGTGACCTTCGAGGGACGGCAGTGGGTCCCGCTGCGGGTGAACGGTGACGTCGTGGGAGCAGTCGGCTCGTCTCGACCCCTCGCGGTCGAGACCCGGTCGATGGTCGCCCGGACCCTCGAAGCCCTTCTCATGGCGCACCGTCGCAGTCAGCAACGCGTGTACAGCGATCCCCTGACGGGCCTGCACAACCGTCGCTTCTTCGAGAACCAGCTCGGACTGGAGCTGGAGCGGTCGCTGCGCACCGGGCAGCCGTTGGCCCTGCTCTTCGTCGATCTCGACCACTTCAAGCGCGTGAACGACGAACGGGGCCACGAGGTGGGCGACCTGGTCCTCCAGCACGCCGCGCGACTCATGCTGCAGCACCTGCGCCGGATCGACCAGGTCTTCCGATGGGGGGGAGAGGAGTTCGCGCTCCTGCTCCCCGGAACCGGCCGGGACGACGCCATGCACACGGCCGACCGCCTGCGTGGAGTGATCGAACGGACACCCCTGATCCTGCCCGGCGACGGACGGGTGCCGCTGACGGTGAGCGTCGGCGTCGCGCTCGCCCCGGAGCATGCCCAGGGCGGTGAGCGCGCCCTGCTGAGGCACGCCGACCAGGCCCTGTACCGCGCCAAGGAGACCGGACGCAACCGCGTGTGCCTCTACGCCGAGGGTGAGGCCGGCGAGCACGCCGCCGGCTGATCCCCCGCCCGTCTCCCGACATCCTCGCCTCCCGGTGAGGAATCTCGGGCATGAGTCCACCGTGGCGTGCCCTCTTCGCCGCGCTGCTGACCTTCGCCGTGGCCGGCCCCGACCTTTCGACCGTCGAACGCTCGACCGCCGCGGTCGCCCTCTCGGCCTCGCTGGTCTGGGGTCGTCCGCGTCCCGGTCTCGTCCTGATCGCCGCCGCTGTGGGGCTGCTGGGCGCGGGCCGTCTCCACGCCACGATCGATCAGGCCGAGACCTGGGCGGGGACCGAGACCTCCGCCCTGATCCGCTTCGTCGAACGGATCGACGAAGGCTACTGGCGCGGCGATCTGGGTCATCCCAGCGCCGGTCGGGTCGCGGCTCGCGTGAGCCGCGTTCCCGAGGGCGTCGTGGTCGGCGAGGTGCGGCGGGCACGCGTGCGGGTGGCCCCGCTCCCGCACACCCGCAATCCCGACGATCGGCGCGCGCTCCGGGGACGGATCGGCACCGGCGTGCTCCTGCGCGCCCGGATCGACGACTGCGGGCCGCCGTTGATCGAGGGGACCGGGCCCGGTCTCCGCGAGCGGGTCCGGGGCGCGGCAGCCGGGCACTGGGAGCGAGCCTTCGGTCAGGGGGCGGCCCTGTGGCGCGCCCTGCTCCTGGCCGACCGTCGCGCTCTTCGCAGAGATGCCGTCGAACGCGTCCAGCAGCTGGGCTTCGCGCATCTGCTCGCTCTGAGCGGACTGCACGTCGGCGTGGTGCTGGGACTGGTCGTCCTGCCACTGCGCGGTCTCGGACGGCGGGGAATGCTGGTCGCGCTGCCCGCCCTCGGGCTCTGGGTCGTGGTCGCGGGTGCGGGGCCTTCGATGGTGCGAGCGGTGCTCATGGTGACCCTCGTGGTTCTGGGTGGCGTGCTGCGCGAGCGGGCGAAGGTCGACGAGGCGCTCGCCGTGGTGGGCCTGGTGGAGATCGCACTGCGTCCGCACGTGGTCTGCGGCGTGGGCTGGTGGTTGAGCTACGCGGCCACCCTCGCGATCCTGCGTTCCCTCCCGCTGCTGAAGGGCCGGCACCCGATCGTGGCGGGTCTCGGGGTCTCGATCTTCGCCCAGCTCGGAACCCTGCCGTGGATCCTCGACACCTTCGGACGCCTCCCGCTGTTCGCGCCCGTCCTCCTGCTGGCCGTCGGGCCCTTGTTCACGGCGGTCCTGGCCGTCGGCGGTGCGTGTGCCGTCCTGGCGCTGCTGCCCCTCCCGGTGGTCGCGCCCGTCGCGGCGGTCTGGGCGCACGCCTTCGGATGGGTGCTCGCCCGGGCCGGGACGACGGGGAACTGGGCGCTCGGACACCCCGGCTTCGACGATCACGCGTGGGCGCTGGCCCTGGTCGTCGTGGGTTGGTGGCTGCTGCCGCACCAGTGGCTGCGCGTCCGACGGGACCTGATCGCGAGCGGGGTGGTGCTGATCGGCGTGTACGCCGATCCCGGGGGCACGGCGGACCACACGTGGATCACCTTCGACGTCGGACAGGGCGATGCCCACGTCTACCGCTGTGACGAGCGCGTGGTGCTGATCGACACCGGTCCGAAGGGCTGGGGCTGGCACCCGATCGAACGATCCGTCCTTCCGTGGTTGGAGCGCCGGGGAATCGACGGCGTGACCGTGGTCCTCACGCACGCTCATCTCGATCACGTGGCCGGGACCCGGCGCCTGCTGCGCTCGGCCCGGGTCGACACGCTGGTGATGGCGGCGAGCGACCGCGGCCTGGAATGGAGTGACCGCTTCACGGCGCTGGCGGATTCCACCGGAGTGGCGGTGCAGTGGTCGGCGGCGGGCGAGGTCCTCTGGGACCGCGCGTGCTGCGAGGCGAACGTGCTCTGGCCCCCGGCCTCGCTCGCGGGCGAGGGCGCGAACGATCGGAGCCTGGTCCTCAGGATCGGGCCGCGCACGGCGCCGGTGCTCGCCACCGGCGACCTGGAGCGGTACGGCGAACGGGGCGTTCTCGATGCGCTGTCGCGTCGACCCGATCCGGACACGTGGATCCTGAAGGTCGCCCACCACGGAGGAGACACCGGAACCGATCCGGAACTGCTGCGGCGGATGCGACCACGGTGGGGCCTGGTCTCGTGCGGCTACGGGAACAACCACGGACATCCCCACCCGTCGGTCTCGGAACGACTCCGGGCCGCGGGGACGGAGGTCCTGCGGACCGACCTCGCCGGGGCGGTCGTGGTCGAATGGCGGTCCGGAGTACCTCGGGTCCGCCGGGCCGGCGGGGAACCTTGACGCTCCCCGGTGCGCGGCCTATCGTCCGCGTTCGCCGCCGGTGGAGGGAGATCGCCGTGTCCCGTTTTCCTGCGTTGGTCTCGACCTCCGAACTCGGGCTCGAGCCCGACACTCGCGGCAAGGTCCGCGAACTCTTCGAACTCGACGATCACCTCCTGATCGTGACCACCGATCGCATCAGCGCGTTCGACGTGGTCATGGACCAGCCCGTGCCCGGTCGCGGTGCGTTGCTCACGCAGATGACGCTCGCCTGGTACGCGCTGCTCGGTGAAGAACTCCACCATCATCTGGTCCACGCCGACGCGGCGTCGCTTCCCGCACCCTTCGCCACCCACGCCGAGCGGCTCGAAGGGCGGGTCATGTTCGTGCGCCGCGCCGAGCGCTACGACATCGAAGCAGTGGTGCGGGGGTATCTGGCGGGCAGTGGTTTCGTCGACTACCAGGAGACGGGACGCGTGTGCGGGCACGATCTCCCGGCCGGGCTGGTGCGCTGCGAACGTCTCCCCGAACCGATCTTCACGCCGGCCACGAAGGCCGACGAAGGCCACGACGAGAACATCGGCGAGGACCGTGCCGCCGACATCGTCGGCCACGACGCCATGCTGGCGATCAAGCAGGAGAGCCTGTCGATCTACGAGACCGCACGGGCCTACGCCGCATCGCGGGGGATCATCATCGCCGACACGAAGTTCGAGTTCGGCACCATCGACGGCCAGCTCACCCTGATCGACGAGCTGCTCACGCCCGACAGCAGCCGCTACTGGGACGCCGAGCAGTACGAGGCCGGTCGCGAGCAGGACAGCATGGACAAGCAGATCCTACGCAATCATCTCCTGACCCTCGACTGGGATCGGACCCCGCCGCCGCCGCGGCTCGATCCCTCGATCCTCGAGCGTGTGGCTGCGGGCTACGCGCGGATCTTCCGGCGGCTCTTCCCCGAACGTGCCGAGGAGCTCGGACTGTGAGCGAACGGAAACGACGCGCGATCCTCAGCGTGACCGACAAGTCGGGACTGGTGGACTTCGGTCGCGCGCTGCGGGAACGGAACTTCGAACTGCTGGCCAGCGGGGGGACCGCGCGGGTGCTGCGTGAAGCCGGTGTCGACGTGATCGAGATCGCCGAGGTGACCGGTCAGGAAGAGATCCTGGGCGGTCGGGTGAAGACGCTGCATCCGGCGATCCACGCCGGGATCCTGGCACCGAAGACGGACGACCTCGAGGGCACGGGGTTCGAAGCCGTGGACCTCGTCGTCGTGAATCTCTACGACTTCGAAGGCGCGATGGAGCGCACGACCGACGATGCCGAGCGGGTCGAGAGCATCGACATCGGCGGGCCGAGTCTGCTCCGCGCGGCGGCGAAGAACTTCGCCCGGGTCACGGTCCTGTGCGAGCCGACGCAGTACCAGGACTTCCTGCGCGCCTTCGACGCGGGCGAGGGCGAAGCCGATGCCGACTTCCGCCGGACCTGCGCGGGGCGCGTGTTCACCGCGACCGCACACTACGACGAGCGGATCGCGCGCGGTCTCTTCGACGACGGGCACACGCTGCGCTACGGAGAGAACCCCCACCAGGCCGCGACCTGGCGCGTGGACGGCGGTGGTGGCATCGAAGAGCTGGGCCTGCGTCCGAACGGGGGCAAGGAGCTCAGTTACAACAACATCCTCGACGTGGTCGGGGCCATGAAGCTGTCGCTCGATCTTCCCGACGACGCCTGCGCGATCATCAAGCACACCAATCCGTGTGGTGTGGGCCGAGGTGCGAGCATGGTCGAGTCGATCGAGAACGCCCTGCGGTGCGATCCGGTCTCGGCCTTCGGCGGAATCTTCGCGTTCGGGCGCACCGTCGACGAAGAGACAGCCGAACTGCTCGCCGGCCGCTTCCTCGAAGTCGTGCTCGCGCCCGGCTACACCGAGGGTGCGCGCACGATCCTGTCGGGGAAGAAGAACCTGCGCTGGCTCGACGTCGACCGCGATCGCTTCGCGGCCCGGACACGCGGCAATCAACGTCGCTGGGGGCGGCTGGTGCTGACGCAGGACGAGGACGAGGGCTTCCCCGAACTCGAAGCGTGGAAGCTGGCGGCGGGCCCGAAGCCCGACGAGCAGCAGTTCGCCGCCGGGGAGCTCGCGTGGCGCGTGTCGAAGCACGTGAAGAGCAACGCCATCGTGCTGGCCGGAGCCCGGGGAACGCTCGGGATCGGCGCCGGTCAGATGAGCCGTGTCGACAGCAGTCGCATCGCGATCGAGAAAGCACGTCTGGCGGAGCTCGACCTGATCGGCTGCGCCGCGGCGAGCGACGGCTTCTTCCCCTTCCCCGATGGGGTCGAGACCCTGGCCGAAGCGGGAGTCCGTTGCATCCTCCAACCGGGCGGCTCGATCCGCGACGACGAGGTCGCCGCCGCGGCCGAGCGCCTGGGGGTGTCGTTGCTGCTCACGGGCACGCGCCACTTCCGGCACTGATCCGTGGAAGGGCGGAGCGGAGTGATCCACCGACCGACGATCGTGGTGCTCGACCACGGATCTCCGTACAGCCAGCTGGTCACGCGGCGGCTCCGGGAGCTAGGAGTGTTCAGCCGGCTCGTTCCGGCGACTCGGGCCGGGGAGCTCCAGAGCGATCCGGATCTCGCCGGGATGATCGTGAGCGGAGCCGAGCCCGCCTCGCAGGCGGTGGTCTCCTTCGATCCCGCCGTGCTCGAGATCGGTCGGCCGATTCTGGCGATCGGACACGGACTCGGACTGCTCTGCCGTGAACTCGGTGCCGTCTTCGACGACGCGCCGGTCGGCGAACACTCGATGGGCACGATCCTGGTCGAGACCGAGAGCCCCCTTCTGCGCGGCACGCCCCGTCAGCAGCAGGTGTGGATGAGTGAGGGGCGCCACGTGGTCGGGGT
>DATFKK010000107.1 GCA_035268685.1 Candidatus Krumholzibacteriia bacterium
GAGATCGATCCCCCACACGTCGATCCCGTTCTCGGCCAGGAACACGGGCAGCGAGCGCTCGGCCGGGTCCGACGGCGCGGCGAGGAACGATCCCTCGAAACCGACGCCCGATCCGTGGAGGAGGAACAGCGATTCCGGAGCCCGGATCGGACGTCCCGGCCGACGCTCCCGCACGACCCGGTGCAGCCGGATCGCATCGTAGGGACCGTTGCCGGTCCGGATCTCGAAGACGACGTGCACGACGTCCTCGGTCAGCGCGGCACGATCGACGACGGTCACCGGACCGACGATCCGATCGAGGCCGTCGACGTCGGGAGCGCGCTCGGGATCGATCTCCCAGTGGGCGGCGAGGGCGAGCTGGGCGGCGAGGGACTCGACGCGCGGATCGGCGGTTTCCTCGACGGACGGGACCGTGCCGCTCGGGACGGTGTCCGCGGGATCGGTGATGCGGTCGCGATCGCAGCCGGTGGCCACGAGGACCGCGACGAGGGTGGCGATGGGAAACAGGGAACGGAGAGGGCGCACGGGAGGCCTCCTGCAGTGTGGAATCCGGCGTGGTCGCACCGGCCCCTGCCGTGTACCACGCGATTCGTGTTCTACACAGGAGACGGGCCCGAATGCGGGATCGAACGGTGTCCGGTGCGATCAGGCCGGACGCTCGATCGCCCCCCGCAACCGATCGAGCACCCGGTTCACACGCATCCGGGCGGCGTCGGCCGACTCGAGCGACAGCCGACGGGCGAGTTCGGCGTAGCCGAGTTCGAGCTCGAAGCGCAGGACGAGCAGCTCGCGCGACGGCCCCGGCAGCTCGTCGATCCGACACCGCACGAAGGCTTCGAATTCGCGCTCGAGCAGGCACTCGAGCTCGGAGGGGCCGTCCTCGGGGAGGTCCGTGTCGAGGTCGGCATGCAGCGGCCTCGTCCCCCGGCCCAGGTCCGCAAGGTGGTTGCGCAGTGCGCGTCGGACGTAGGCGCGGAAGGACGTCCGGATCCCCTCGTCGCCGTCGACGACGCGGAGCAGGCTGCGGACGAGGACGTCGTGGGCGACGGACTGGGTGTCGTGCAGGTCCCGCGCGCGGAGCGGAACGCGTCCGCGCGCCCAGGTCTCGACGCGGTCGATGTACCGGCGGTAGAGACGCTCGATCGCGCGGGCGTCGCCGTCACGCGCGCTTCGCACGAGTCCGTGGGTGTCGAACAGATCCTCGGGCTCCACCGTGCAAACCTCGACGGAGGGGGACGTGACCGGCGGGAACCGTGGGAAAATCGTAGCCGGAGCCGTTCGGTCGGGTCAACGAGACCGTCTTCCTCTGGGGGGGGCATGTCCCCCGAATCCGTGATCCACCCGCGACGCTCCCGCCGATTCCGGGCACACTCGCCGTGCCTCCGGCTCCCGCCGCGGCCCCTCGTGCTCCCACCACCGACGTCATGACCGGCCGAGACGACCCTGCCCGTCCCGACGACGATGCACGCCGCATCGGTCCCTACCGCCTGCTCGAGCGCATCGGCACCGGCGCCATGGGCGAGGTGTGGCGCGCCGAGCAGCACGAGCCCGTCCGCCGCATCGTCGCGCTCAAGATCATCAAGAAGGGCATGGACACCCGCGAGGTGATCACGCGCTTCGAGATCGAGCGGCAGGCGATGGCGCTGATGGACCACCCGGCCATTGCACGCGTGTACGACGCGGGCGCGACCGCCGACGGGCGCCCGTTCATCGCCATGGAGTACCTGGCCGGCGAGCCGATCACCGACTACTGCGAGAGCCGGCGCCTGTCGATCGAGGAGCGGTTGCGCCTGTTCCGGACCGTCTGCCAGGCGATCCAGCACGCCCACCAGAAGACGGTGCTCCACCGCGACCTCAAGCCGAGCAACATCCTCGTCGTCGAGGTCGACGGCCAGGCGGTGCCCAAGATCATCGACTTCGGCATCGCCAAGGCCACCGCGCGACCGCTGACCGATCGCAGTGCGGCGACCTTCGTCGGACAATTGATCGGCACGCCGCTGTACACGAGTCCCGAGCAGGTGGCCATGACCGCGGCCGGCGTCGACACCCGCGCCGACGTCTATTCGCTCGGCGTGATCCTCTACGAGCTGCTGGTGGGAGCACTGCCCTACGATCCCGAGGAGCTCGCCCGGGCGGGGATGGACGGCATGCTCCGCGTGCTGCGCGAGAGCGAGGTCCCCCGGCCGAGCACCCGCGTCTCGACCCTCGGGAACCGGACGGCGGAAGTGGCGGCGCTCCGTCGCCTCGATCCGCGGAAGCTCACGAGCAAGCTGCGGGGCGACCTGGACTGGATCACGTTGAAGTCCCTCGAGAAGGATCCGAAGCGGCGCTACGAAACGCCGCGGGACCTTGCCGAGGACATCGGGCGCCACCTGCGGACCGAGCCGGTGGAGGCACGCCCGCCATCGGTGCGTTACCGGACCGCGCGCTTCGTCCAACGGCACCGCACCGCGGTCGGTACGTCCACCCTGCTGCTCGTCCTGATCGTCGCCTTCGCCGCGTGGCAGACCCACCAGACGCGGGTCATCGCGCGCGAACGCGACCGGGCCGTCGCCAACGAGCGCTTGTCGCTCGCGCGGGAGAACGTGAACGACGACCCTTCGCTCGCGGTGGCCTACGCGATCTCGAGCCTCGAAGTGGTCGACCAACCCGCCACCCGCGACGTCGTCCGCCGGGCCCTGGTCACCGGCCCACTGCGTGACGAATGGCCCCGCCACGGCCAGAGCGGCAACCCCCTCTCCGTCGACGCCTCCCTCGACGGTCGCCTCTGTGCGGTCGCATGGTCGCGCACACGGAACCCCACCGTCGGCATCTACGACACGTCCGATCTGTCCATGCGGACCTTCGTGTCGTCGGCGGAGGGTTTCGCGTTCCAGTTGCGCTTCGACCCGAACGCCACGCACGTCGCGGCCGTCTCGACGGCCGGGCTGCACGTGTGGCGGGTGGCCAACGGCGACTCGGTCCTGTACCGACCGAAGCCCGCGTCGGTGCAGTCGTCGTACGTCTACCCGTCCGACGAGCCGGGTCGGTTCTTCTTCGTGGAGACCGTTCCGGGGGAGGCTCCACTGTGGTGGGAGGTCGACGCCATCGGCGGATCGACCCGCCGCATGGGACGTTCGGCCGGTCGCCACGACCTGCAGGTCAGCGACCACCGGCCGGCGATCGACCCCACCGGTCGATGGATCCTCGACTACGCCGACGGAACCGTCCTCCTGCAATCGGTCGACGATCTCGACGGCGGCGACGCCCGACCGGTCGGACGGCACGACCACCCGATCACCTGTGTCTTCGTCGACGACACGGCTTCGAGTGCCGGATCCGTGGACATCCGCGGCGTCGTGCGTCGCTGGGACCTGACGACGTCCCCGCCGCGCCGTGTCGCCGAGCACCGACTGGAGCCGGAGGACCACGCCGGACGCTTCGACCCCCACCGGGATCGCTATCTCGTGTCGTGGGGTTCGGAGACGATCCAGGTGTTCGACGACGACCATCGTCCGCCGCGGACGCCGACCCATCTGCTGGATCGCACCCACTGGGCCCACGACGGCACGTTCCTTCCCGACGGAACGATCGTCACCAGTCGCAACGGGATCACCGGCGGCGGTGCCGTCGCGCACTGGAGGACCGAAGGGCCCATCGCCTGGACCCTCGCCGTGCGGGACTCCCTCGGTGCCGGCGCAACGGTCACCCCGGCCCCCGACGGCAGCGCGCTCTACGTGTGGACCCTGGCGGGGACCTTCCTGGAGATGCCCCTCGATCGAGGCACGAAGCAGCCCGTCCGACTCGTCGGACAGGGGATCCCGTTGAATCGGGGCATGACCCACGCGTTCCTCGTCTCCGACGACGGACGCGTCGCGGTCACCTACAACGTGAAGGTCGACGCCTTCCGACGGATCGACCTCGAGCGCGACGAGCTCACGCGCCTCGAGAGCGTGGGCCAGTACGAACCGCCCCTGGCGATCGATGCGACCGGCCGCCGCATCGTCTGCATCACCGTGCCACCGGCGGGCGCGAGTCGAACGCTCCGTGTCGTCGACCTCGAGCGGGATCGGGTCGAGGCGACGCTCGAGCCGAACGTGGGCACGATCCGCGAGGCGCGCTTCGACGACCGACACCTGCTCGTCCTGTCGTCCGACCACGTCGTCCGGATCGATCTCGACGACCCGACACTCCCGCCCGACACGCTACTGACCGAGAGCGACACCTTCGTGCACGGCTTCACCGACGACGGCCGCCACGTGGCCCTCGTGGACGAGGAGTGGACACTGTGGGACGTGGAACTCCGGACCGGTACCCGACGTCGCGTGACGAACCTCACCCGCCCCCGCCCTTCCGACGTGGTCCGGAGCGACGAGCTCGGGCTGGTGGCCGCCGCGGGATGGGACGGTGTCCTGAAGATTGCCGAGATCGATGGCGACGGCGAGTGGACGGTCGGGATGCCGGGCGAGGGCCGGTCGTTCGTCATGGGCCTGCACTTCGATCCCCGCGGCCGTTGGTTGCTGGCCGACACCTCCGCGGGCTGGGTCGCCTGGCGGCTCCCGCTCGACCCCCTGTTCCGCGATCTCCCGCGCGACGAATTCCTCTCGCGAACGCGCGACCTCACGAACCTGCGGGTCACACCGGATCCGGACGAAGCCGCGGCCTATCGGATCGTGCTGGACGGTGAGGGCTGACCGCCGTCGAAGGCGCTGCCCCTGTCGAGGGCGAGATCTCCGCGAGCGAGGATCTGGTCCGCGAGAACCGTCCGGTCGGGTGACACCTTGGGATGTCTGGGGATCCCCGGGATCGTCTGGGGATGTTCCGCGCCGGAAGCCTTCGCGCTTCCGCAGTGGAAGTCCCACCGCTTCCGCCGCGGAAGTCGGACGCTTGGGCGGGTGAGCCGACGCTCCGCGCTGAAGGTGGGATCCGACGACCGAGGCGCGTCGGCTGGCGAACCCAGCTCACGGATGGGCCCCGAGTCGAACTCCTCGAGCCCGACTCCCCTCCTGCGTGAGGGTCATCACCATGTCCGCGTAGCCCTGCCCGGCCTCGGCGTAGAGATTGAAGGCCACGTCCACACCATGGGCCTCGAGCGCCGGGATCTGGTCGTCGTACTTGGCCGTGGCGGCGACACGGAACCGGGAGCGGATGGGCAGCTTCTCCATCTCCGCCGCAGCCGCGAGGTTGGCCTGGTGATTGGGGAGGGCCAACAGGACCAACTCGATCCGTCCTCCGGTGTCGTCGAAGCGGTCCCAGAAGTCGAGGTCGGTCGGGTCGCCGGGGATGACGTTGCGGCCGGCGTCGACGTGGCGCTCGACCACACCTCGGTCGGTGTCGACGCCGAGCACGCGCTTGCCGAACTGCTCCTGTAGCGCGCCGTAGGCCCCCGTGCCGACACGTCCCATGCCGAAGATCACCACTTCCGCCGCCCCCGGTGACACGGGGATCTCTTCGGACTTCCGCTGCTCGGTCTCGAAGCGCACCAGCGTCTCGCGAAGGCAGTCGTAGATCCGATTCGACGTGGCGTTCAACGGCGCCGCCAGCACGAAGGTCAACGCGACGGCCACCGCGAGGATCAGCAACCACTGATCGCTCAACCACCCCGCACTCACGCCGAGTGTGCCCACGATCAGGCCGAACTCGCTGTAGTTGGCCAGGCCGAGCGTGGCCACCAGCGACGTCCGCGCGCGCAGCCGGAAGCGTGTCAGAACGCCGAAGTACAGAGCCATCTTGAGAGGAATCAAGGCCGTGAGGAAGAGCGCGATCCCGAGGTCGCTCGCCGAAGGGACCCCACGCAAGCCGATCGTGAGGAAGAACCCGACGAGGAAGAGATCCTTGAATCCGAGGAGCGACCGCGCCATCTCCTTGGCCTTCGGATGATCGGCGATCAGCATGCCCATGACCAGGGCCCCGAGATCGCCCTTGAGTTGAACGATCTCGAAGAGGTTCCAGCCGACGAAGTTCATCATCACGCCGAGAAGGAGGAGCAATTCGCCGTGACCCGTTCGGTCGAGCAACCAACCCAGAGCCCGCCGTCCCGGTAGCAGGAGCAGCAGGCCGATCGCCCACGGCGTCGGCGCCTTGCCCTGCGAAATGGCAAGGAACACCACGGCCACGATGTCCTGCATGATCAGCAGACCGATCGCAGTGCGCGCGAACAACGTGCTGGACTGCCCTTGTTCCTCGAAGACCTTCACCGCGAAGACCGTACTCGAGAAACTCAGGGCGAAGGCGATCAAGGCGGCCGTGCGAAGGTCGAGCGAGGCGAACTGGCCGAATCCCAGGAACACGAAGACCCCGGTGAGCGACGCCACGACGAGAGCCATGTGGACGATCGACCCGGCCCAGATCTCGGGCCGCAGCAGACTCCGGACGCGGAGCTTGAGACCGATGGTGAACAACAACAACGTGACGCCGAGATCGGCGACGAGCTGTAGATCCGGCGAGGATTCGTAGCCGGTGGCGCCCAGGCCGAAACCAGCGATCAGGAATCCCACCAGCGGTGGCAAGCCGACCAGGCGCGCACAGAGCCCCAGGAGAAAGGCCACGCCGATCAGAACGGGAATGGTCTCCACGGATCACCGTCGCCGGCCTGGGAACGAAGGGTGAGGCGTCTCGATGCGATGGACTCCACCGCGGACGACGAAGAACATCCGCCTCGGCGAGGGAGGCCTCCGTAGATGCGGAACTCTAGCCCCAATTCCTCGAAACGCGACATGAAGAAAGGCGGCATCTCTGACGAGAGCCGCCTTTCTCCTCGAGATCTGGCCACGATCGCGGCAGAAAGGAGTTGCCTACTTCTCAAGACCCCGCGTGTCGAAAGGCCACCCTCAGGGAGACGAAGGAAAGTGGATCTGGCCCGCCGTGTCAACGCCCCTCTGGCCCTGGATTTCACCGCTGATCAGCTGACCTCCTACGCCGGCCTCGAGGTCGACGGCGCCTTCGGCAGCGAACGTCCAGTGCCCGCGCCATGCCCAGACCACGGCGCTCTACCGGCTGTTCGAAGGGAACTTCGAGCCCTACGTGCGGGTCCACGTCGAGCGCTTCGGGCACCGGCGCGGTAGTCTGCGGCGTACGGTCCTTCGTGTCGTGGACCAGCACCTCGCGTGCGGCCGCCCCGAGGGTGGAGTCGCGCGCATGCGCTGTCCGAGCTGTCGTGGGGAGCGTCTGCTCGCGTTCAGCTGTCACACCCGCAAACTCGGTGGCAACGACCCGCACGATGGAACGGCGCAGCGGTCCACCACGCAGGTGGGGACGATCGTGTCGGGCCGTCGGGCGCGACTCAGATCGTCAGGAACGCCACCACCGCCGCGACGGCGACCCCGCCGAGCAGCACGATCGAATAGCTCATCGTGATCATCATCGCCTTGATCACCGTCTTCACCCAGCCCTGCCCGTACACCTGCCGCAGTCCCACCAGCCCGTGGACGATCAGCGCCGCGAGGACGAAGACGTTGTCGACCTCGGTGGGCACCACCGTCGCCACGAAGAGTAACAGGAACGCGACGGAGTGGCCGTGCAGAGCGGCCACGAAGTGTTCGGCGTAGAGGCGGCGTTGTCGACGGTAGAGCAACGCGAGGATCGCCGCGAACACCGGCACCAGGGCGAAGACCACCTTCGGTAAGTGGCGCATCATGGCCTCGTTGAGCGCCAGCGAGACCTCGTCGGACTCCATCGCTTCGGCCTTCTCGATCTGCGAGCGCACGCGGGACCCCACCAGGGGGACCGAACCGAAGTCGTCGCCGTCGATCTCCACGGTGTCGCGGGGGGCCAACGCATCGATCCAGGCCGAGTCGACGCGCGCGTCGGCGAGCGATTCGCGCAGCCGCGTGCGTACGGCCGGATCGAAGTCGGCGTCGCGGAGCGCGTCAGCGACGTCCTCGACCGAGGAGCCACCGGCCTGATCGCCGACCCGGACCACGGCGCCACTGCCCTCGTCGCCGGTGGCCATGAAGGTCTGCCCCATCGCCGCCGCGGCGAGGAAGTACAGCAGCGAGTTCAACAAGTACAGGCGCAAGGGCCGCACGTACCGCGCCCGCCGCCCGGCGAGGTACTCGGAGGTGATCCGTCCCGGCTTCAACAGCAAGGTCGTGTAGGTCCGCACGACCTTCGAGTCGATCGAGAAGACGTCGTCGAGCACCTGCCCGAAGAGCTGACGCATCGTGGGCAGGCCTTCGTCCTTCTGTCCGCAGTGCGGGCAGAAGGGTCCGTCGGCGAGGGGCTGGTTGCAGTTGCGACAGGACTTCACGGAACCCGGACGGGGGGGGCGTTCGGCCCGCCGAGTCTGGCACACGCGCCCTCGAAGCGGAAGTCCGTATCAGACCGCCGGCGCCCGCCTTCTCGTGCCAGACCTGCAACTTCTACGCAAGAACCAGGGCATGGCCCTCTCGTCGGCCGCGAGTCCAACGACGAAGCGCGAATCTGTGAAGATAGCCATTGGAGCGCGTCCGCTGCGCGCCACCGAGCACCGGGCAGCACTTTCGACTTGTGCTATATCCGTCACGGATATCTCATCGCCCCCATGAGTACGAAGCCTCCCAAGCCGCTCACTCCCGCCGTCCTGCACATCCTGCTGGCGCTGTCCGCCCGCGAGCGGCACGGCTACGGCATCATGAAGCAGGTCGAGGCCGACTCGAACGGGCGTGTGAACATGGGCCCGGGCACCCTTTACGGCTCGTTGAACCGGATGATGGACGCCGGCCTCGTCCGCGAGACCGAGAGCCGCGTCGACCCGGAGATGGAGGACGAACGGCGCGTCTACTACGAGATCACTGGCCAGGGCCGCTAAGCGCTGGCCACCGAACTCGAACGCTATCGCGAGGTCGTCGCCGTCGCGCAGCTCCGCGACCTGCGACCCCGGAGTTCCCATGGCTGACGATCCCATGACGCGACGCCTGGGCGCCCTCTACGCAATCGTGCTGCGCCTCTATCCGCCCGTCTTCCGTGAGCGCTTCGGTACGAGCATGCGGCAGACCTTCGCCGATCTCTGCCGTGAACGCCGCGCGCACGGCCAGGGCCTCGCCGGCCTCGTGCTGTGCAGCTTCACCGACACCCTCTTCGGAATCCTCCGGGAAAGGAGCAGGACGCTCGTGCCTGCCCCTCACGAGCTCGTGCGCGTCGCGCTGATCACCCACGTCCTCCTCGCCGTTCCTCTCTTCGCCATGCGCTCCACCGACGAAGTGGTCTGGACGCTCGGCGACTTCGTCTTCGCCGGCGTCGTGATCTTCGGCACGGGACTGGGCTTCGAATTCGCCGTGGCGCGGGCGCGGACCACGACCTACCGCCTCGCGACCGCCGCGGCGTCCTGACGGCCGCACCACCTCACCGATCGACCCGCCCGACCCGGCACGGCTCGCGATGGGCGTGAGTCGACTCGGCTACTGCCCACCCCGCGCCGCGCGCACCTTCTCGAAGATCGCGTGCGCCCGCGCCTGCATCGAATCGGCTTCCTCGACGCGCCGCATGGCTCTCAGCGTCTGCGCGATCTCCAGGCGGTCCCACGCGACGTCCTCGTGGTCGGGGCCCAGCAGCTTCTCGTCGATCCGCAGCGATTGCTGCGCCATCGCCAGCGATTCCTCGAGCCGACCGACCGCGCGGTAGGCGGTCGCCAGACTGAACGCGGGATAGGTCACCGCCATGCTCTCCGGGCCGAAGCGCTCGGTCCGGTCGCGGTGGCTGCGTTCGAGGAGTTCGATCGCCTGCTCGTAGTTCCCACCCTCGAGGTGGAAGTAGCCGAGATTGTAGACGGCCTGTTCGTACTGCGCACTGTCGGTCCCCAGTGCCTTCTCCCAGAGTTCGAGCGCGCGTCGCATCTCCACGCCGCCGCTCTCGCGATCGCCCGTCCGCACCGCGACGATCGCCATGTTCGCGCGCGCATTGATCGCACGGGGATGTTCCTCGCCGAGGATGCCCGTGAGTTCCTCGACCGCCCGGGTCGCCGCATCACGGGCCTCGTCGAAGCGCTCGAGCACCAGGTTCGGGCCGATGAAATTCTGGACACACTCGGCCGCACGGAGTGCATCGGGTGGATCGAGCGCAAGGAATTGTTCGCGGGCCTCGCTGAAGTGCTCGAGTGCTCCGTTCGGATTGCGGGCACGGTCCTCGAGATTGCCGACCGTCATGAGGTAGCGTCCACGGAGTCCACTGGGGTCGGGGAACCAGCGACGGATCGTCCCGTCGTAGCGTGCGATCAATTCCCGGGCGCCTTCGATGTCGCCGGCGGACACGGCGATCGCGATCCCCTGATCGCCGACCCGAGCGAACAACGAGTCATCGGTGGCCACGCCCGCATCGGTGAGAAGGGTCGCGGCCGCCGCCAGCTCGGCCCGCGCGTCGTCCGATCGACCCTCCCAGCTCAACGCCTCGGAGAGGTTCAGACGCGTCCGGAAGCGCTCGGCCAGCGGCGCGTCGCTGGCGTCGGCCCACTCGACGAGTTCACGCCGGAGTTCCACGGAACGTTCGTAGAGCCCCAGGCCGAAGTAGGCCTCTCCCAGGGCGTCCGTGAGGCGCGCGCGGGCGTGGGGCTCGGATGCGAGCGCCGTTCGCGTCTTCTCCGCGCCACGCTCGAGGATCTCCCCCGCGGTGATCGTCTCCCCCTCGCCACCCCGAGGATCGGCCACGGCGAAGAGATCGACGAGGAAGTCGGTCACGCGCGTCGCCGAGCGCGCTTCGCGTGCGGCCGTGGTCTCGGCCACGAGCGCACGGCGCAGGTTCTGCTGCGACTGCTGGTACAGCACGAGCATGACCGCGCCGAAGCCGACGACCATCGCGAGAGCGACGGTGGTCAATGCACTCGCGAGAGGGTTGCGCCGAACCAGCATGCGCACCACGTAGGCCGTGCTGGCCGGTCGTGCCTTGATAGGCTGACGCTCGAGATAGCGCGTCACGTCGTCGGCCAGCGCGTCGACCGTCGCGTACCGCCGGTCCGGATCCTTCGCGAGCGCGGTGGCCACGATCGTCTCGAGGTCGGCGTCGGGTGCACTCGGACCGCGCCACGCGTCGCGCAACATCCCCGGAGCCTCCTCGCAGATCGCGCGCACCGCTCGTGCGACCGACGCTCCCGTGTCGTACGGACGCGTGCCCGTGAGGACCTCGTACAGCACGATGCCCAGCGCGTAGACGTCGACCCGCACGTCCGGCGAATTCGCACGTCCCTGGATCTGCTCGGGACTCATGTAGGCGAGCGTGCCCCGGGTCTGACCGTCCTGGGTCATCGCCGTCGCGTCGGGATCGTCGTTCTCGGCGAGCCGCGCGAGACCGAAGTCGAGCACCTTGATCGCCGGAAGGCCGGTCGTCTCGTCGGGTGCGCCAACGATGACGTTCGCCGGCTTCAGATCGCGATGGATCACCCCGCGCCGGTGCGCGAAGCCGACCGCCTCGCAGATGCGGACGAACACGAGAAGGCGTTGCTCGATCGCCGCACGGTCCAGGCGCGCACCGTCGCCGATCTCCGCCCAGTGCGCGAGCGTCCGACCGCGGGCGAGTTCCATGGCGAAGTAGGGCTCGCCGTCGGCGGTGCGCCCGGCCTCGTAGATCTTCGCGATGCCCGGATGGTCGAGCCGGCCGAGCAACTCGGTCTCGCGGCGGAACAACTTCAGCGTGAGTTCGTCGACGTAGCGCGCCCCGCGGATCACCTTCAACGCCACCGGACGCCGGGGTGCCTCCTGCTCCGCCTCGAAGACGACGCCCATCCCACCGCGGCCGAGCACGCCATGGATCGTGTAGTTTCCGATGCGATCGGGGTAGGACTCGGACCCCTCGATCGTGTCGTCGGAACCGGGGGCGGAGCCGAGCGGGCGTGTCTCGTGGGGATCGTGGCTCGGGGACGTGGGGTCGTCGTGCACCGGATCTCCTGCGTCGTCGGGGGTGCGGATCGGTTCACAGCTGCACGGCCTCGCCGGCGAGCCACCGGGGCATGATAGCACCACGGCTCCGCGGCGAGAGAGTCGAATCAGGGGACGACGCGTCCGCGCGACGGCCAGGACGTGCCGACGATCGTCATCCCCCACCCTCTTCGATCGTAGTGCCCGATCGTATCCCGGGTCTCGGCCAGTGGGCGGCGCAGTCGGCGTGCAATCCAGATCGGGTCGTCGTCCTCGTACGCCATGCCGCGCCCGCATCGCGATGTTCCGCCCGGGCAGCCTCTTCGCGCTTCCGCCGCGAAAGTCGGACGCTTGCGCCAGGCCAGCGTCTGAGAGATCACACCGAACAGATGCCGCTCTTCTGGGAACCCTCGGGGTTCAGTGTGTGGGCCGGCGAGCCCAGCCTACCCGGCGACACCGAGCGTCAGGAGCCCATCGCACGTGACCTCGCCCGCGGATCCCCTTCGACGAGACCCGGACTTCGGATTGTCAGCCGCCAACGGATGACGACGGCGAATGTCAGCCTTCACGGGCTGACATCTCGCTTCGTCAGCCCCGCGAGGGTGACATCCCTCCACCCCCGGAATTCGAGTATGTCATCGCACGCCGCCGGGTCACCGGCTGCGGCGGGCAGTCGCCGACCGCCGCCGTCCGCTACCCCCGGCCCTCACCCTTCCGCGCCGCCACGCGCGGTTTGCCGCTGCGCACGCCGCTCTCGAACACGTCCTTGCCCGTGTTCTCGAACTCCACCGGGTAGTCGCCGGTGAAACAGGCGCGGCAGAAGCCGTCGGACTCGCGCACCGACTGCAGGAGGCCCTTCTCCGACAGGTAGGCCAACGAGTCCACGCGCAGGTAGTCGGCGATCTCGTCGACCGAGTGGGAGCTGGCGATCAGGTCCTTGCGGACCGGCGTGTCGATGCCGTAGTGGCAGGGATGGGTGATGGGCGGCGAGCTGATCCGCAGGTGCACCTCGCGCGCGCCCGCCTGGCGCAGCATCTTCACCAGCTGCTTCATGGTGGTGCCACGGACGATGGAGTCGTCGACGACGACCACGCTGCGGCCCTCGAGCACGCGGCGCACGGGGTTGTACTTCTTGCGCACCGCGAAGTCGCGGATGTCCTGGCTGGGACGGATGAAGGTCCGGCCCACGTAGTGGTTGCGGATCAGGCCGAGCTCGAAAGGAATGCCCGAGACGTTCGCGTAGCCCAGCGAGCTGGTGTTGGAACTGTCGGGCACGCTGATCACCACGTCGGCACCCGGGCACGGGGCCTCCTCGGCGAGGATCTCGCCCTGGCGCCGCCGCACTTCGTCCACGCTGCGTCCGTAGATCATGCTGTCGGGACGCGAGAAGTACACGTACTCGAAGATGCACATGGCCGGCTTCTCGGCGGGCTCGTCGAACGGGTAGGCGTCGATGCGGCCGTCCTCGTACAGGACGACCATCTCGCCGGGCTCGACGTCGCGCTCGTAGGTCGCGCCGACGATGTCGAGCGCACAGGTCTCGCTGGCGGCGACCCAGGCGTCGCCCAGCTTGCCCAGGCACAATGGACGGAAGCCGCGCGGGTCGCGGGCGACCATCACGCGCTCCTTGTCGATCAGCACCAGGCTGAACGCGCCCTTCACCTGGCGCAGGGCCTCGGCGGCGGCGCGGTCGACGGTCTCCTGCCGGCTGCGGGCGATCAGGTGCAGGATCAC
The DNA here is from genome assembly GCA_035268685.1 of Candidatus Krumholzibacteriia bacterium. NCBI lineage: Bacteria > Candidatus Krumholzibacteriota > Candidatus Krumholzibacteriia > Candidatus Krumholzibacteriia bacterium. Next base: position 13,536 of record DATFKK010000107.1, read on the forward strand.
CTCGCTGTCGTTCGTGGTGTTGAAGATCGAACCGTCGGCCTCCATCTCGCGCCGCAGGCTGATCGCGTTGACCAGGTTGCCGTTGTGTGCGATGGCCAGACTGCCGTGCTTGGTGGTCACGTGAATGGGCTGGGCGTTGCGCAGGTTGCTCGAACCCGTGGTGCTGTAGCGGACGTGCCCGGCCGCGACGTGCCCCTTGAGGTGGTCGATCGCGTCCTCGGTCAACGCGTCGCTGACCTTTCCCATGTCCTTGTAGCTCTGCACGACGAAGCCGTCGGCCGAGGCGATTCCCGCGCTCTCCTGGCCACGGTGCTGCAGCGCGCTCAGACCGATCGCGGTGAGGGCCACCGCCTCGGGGTGGTTGACGACGGCCATCACGCCGCATTCGTCGTGGAAGCGGTCATCGTCGTCGAAGCGCTGCAGATCCCGATCGTCCATGTCGGTTCACCTCTGGGGGTCAGCCCGTCGCCGGCTCCAGGGCAAGGGCGGGACCGATGGGAGCGTATCCCTGCATGTGGGGATGCACGAGCAGGCCCTTGCGCCGGGCCCGGGTCACGGCCAGTTCCTCGGCCCGGGCCGAGGCGGCGTCGACGGAGTCGGCGCGGAGCACGATCGTCCACAGCACGCCGCGCAGTCGCACCCGCTGTCCGTCGGGCCAGTGGCCGCCGGGCAGCGGACTCAGGCCGTCCTCGAGATCCCACGCCAGCAGCGGCACGGCGTAGTGGCCGTCGACCGGACGGACGGCCAGCCACGCGCGGAGAACGTCGTCGATCGCCCGCTGCGACGCCACCAGATCCGGCCGATCGGTCTGGACCAGGCGCCGCAGCCACGGATGCGGCCAGGTGCCGTCGGTTCGGACCGCCTCGAGCGCCCCGTCGTGGGCCAGCACCGCGGCGAAGCGATGCTTGTTCGGGTTGAACCAGTGCTGGTGGTCGGTGCAGGCCTCGATCCACGCGGGTGCGTCGCCCTCGTCGACGTTCTCGATCACGTAGACGTCGTCGCGCTCGAGCAGGGCGATCTCGTCGCCCAGGCCCAGGGTGTCGCGGAAGGTGTTGAAGGCGGTCATGGCGACGAGATCGACGCTGCGACCGCGGACCAGGAACGCGAGATCACTCATACCGATTCCACCTTCTGCAGACGCCCGAAGGCACCGAGCACGGCCAGGCCGGGACCCTCGGCCGCGGCGATCGACGCACCCACCGCCGCGCGCCGGCGATCGCCCCACGGACCGACGATGTCCTCGGGCACCTGCCACAGCCACGCGGCGCGCTCGGGGTGCGGCATGAAGGCCAGCACCTGCCCGTCGAGTCCGTGCAGGCCGGCCAGCGCGCCCATGGCGCCGTTCGGATTCCAGGGGTAGGCCGTGGCCTCGTCCCCGTCGGGCGTGCAGTAGTAGAGGGTGCGATTCTCGCGGTCCTGCATGCGCGTGAGGAAGCCAGGTTCGCGCGACACGAAGCGTCCTTCGGCGTGGCCGATCACCACGGGGAAGGGCTCGCTCAGTTCCTCGGTGAAGAAGCAGGGCGCGGTCTCGCCCCGGCGCACGAATACCCACTGGGCGTTGTAGCCGTCGCGGCCCTCGACGCGGTTGCGGGCCATGGCCACGTCGACGCGGCCCGGTTCGTCGCCGGGCACGAGCCCCGCCTCGACCAGGATCTGCGCGCCGTTGCAGATTCCCAGCGCCGGCTTGCCCCCCTGGACCTCGCGGGCCAGGGCCTCGACCAGCGGCGACTGGCTGGCGATCGCGCCGGCGCGCACGCGGTCCTGGTAGCTGAAGCCGCCGGGGACGACGAAGCCCGCGTACTCGGCCAGGCGGCT
>DATFKK010000108.1 GCA_035268685.1 Candidatus Krumholzibacteriia bacterium
GAGCGACGACACCTGGTCGACGTGGATGGCCCCGCCCTCGACGGGCTGAGATGACGCCGGTGGCGCAAGTGGAAGTGCGTGTGGACACGCGCTTCCGCGGCGGAAGTCGGAATCCTGGAAATCTTCCGTCCACACTTCCGCACCGGAAGCGACCGGTAGGGTGACACCTGGCGAAGTTCCGCGCTGGAAGCCAGACGCGCTTCCGCGGTGGAAGTCGAGATCCCGGAAGTCTTCCATCCACACTTCCGCACCGGAAGCGGCCGGTCAGGTGACAGTTGGGGAAGTTCCACCCCGGAAGCGGATCCGCTCTCCCGCCTGGCCGGCCCCCTGGCAAGCCACCCCCGCCGCCTCCTACGACGCCGAATCCGCAGCTCGAGCACCAGGCGCAGGCCTTCGTCCACGGAGCGGACGATGCGCTTCGGGAGGCGGGCGACGCGTGTGGACAGGTGTCGGCGGTCGAGGGTGAGGACCTGGGACACGTTGGCCACGGAGTCGCGGGGCAGTCGGCGGTCGCGGCATTGGAGCCGCACGTTTCCAGGCGCCTCGGCCAACCGCAGGTCGGACGTGATCGCAACGACGATGACAGTGGCGATGTGGCTCCGGTCGAAGGCGTCGCCCTGGACGACGAGGACGCGACGCCGGAACCCGGGTTCGGAACCTCGAGGATCGCCGAGTTCTGCCCACCAGATCTCCCCGCGCCGGATCACCAGTCTTCCGGCGCGATGGAACCTCGCTGCAGCGCGTCGAGGCCCGGGTCGAGATCGCGGTTGGATTCGTCGGTTTCGTACACGCGATCGAAACGGACGCGGTGGCCGCCTCCCTCTCTCATCTCACGGACACGACACCCCCAGCGCCGACGCGAACACACCGACGTCGGCCAGGTCGATCCGCGCGTCGCCGGTGAGGTCGGCGCGGAACGACACGCCGAGGTCGAACTCGGTGGCGAACACACCGACGTCGGCCAGATCCACACTGCGGTCGCCGTCGAGGTCGGGTGACGCCACCGACAGCGGCAGCGGATACCGATCCATGGGATTGCCGGCGACGTACACGAGCATGACACCGTTGGCGTGGCCACCGCCGGCGAGGGCATCGGAGATGGTGGTGCGGCCCTCGTCATCGGTGGGTCCGTCGGCGATGGTCCCGCCGGGGCAGAACGCGAAGGTCTCGGCTCCGTGGTCGTCGAGGAAGACGTCCTGGGCGGGATACCCCACGAAGGGGTCGCCGGTCTCGCAGTCGACGAGCCGGACCTCGACCGTCGCACCGATCGACGCGAGCGTGGGTCCGCTGTCGTCGGGCAGCACGAGCAGCCAGCCGCCGTCGGACGAAGCCGAACTGGTGTCCTGGAGCGTGCAGGGAAGCGTCGCCGCAGCGGGCACGGCGAAGCCGAGACCGAAACCGAAAGCGAGACCGAAACCGAAGAGCACGAAGAACGAAGTGGAGCGTCGAGCGATCGTGTTCATGGGCGCAGGAACTTCGTCGGGGGAACGATGCGCGACGCGACCAGACCGCGCCGTCGAACCATGGGATGCGACGAAGACAGAGGAATCACGATCCACGACCATCGACCTCGTCCGCGAGCGCGAAGATCTCCTCGACCGCCACCCCGAACACCCGCGCCAGCCGCAGCGCGAGCACGGTCGACGGCACGAACACCCCGCGCTCGATCGTGTTGATGGTCTTGCGCGACACGCCGACGCGGGTGGCGAGTTCGGCCTGCGTCCAGTCGTGCTCGGCGCGCAGGACCTTCAGTCGATTGCGCAGTTCGGGGTGCGGCACGGCTCAGTCCCGGTCGAGGGCGAGGAAGAACAGGAGCGGAGTGTCGACCGCCACGAGCAACAGGGTCAGCAGCACCGCCTGGTCGGGCAGGGTGACGAAGGGCGCCACGGCGACCCCCAGGCCGATGATCACGACGAGCACGAACCACGTCCGGAACACCGCCTCGCGCCGGATCGCCATGACGCGCTCGTCGTTCAGGAAGCCGCGTAGCTCGGGCCGGTTCTTCACTCGCTGTTGGAAGCGGTGGAAGCGCCACATGAAGCCCATCCAGACGAATCCACCCACCATGGCGGCGATGGCGAGTCCCGCCGTCACCGCGTGGGGTACGGATTCCTCCGACACCGACATCAGGATCTGCGGCAGCAGCATGAGGATCGACGCGATCACCAGGGCCAACAGCATATGGCGCCGGGCGCGGTCGAGATCCTCGAGCTCGGAAGGTGTCGCGTCGGACGGGTGATCGGACATGGCGGGGCTCCTCGTCGGCGACGCCGTCGTCCGCGACGCCGTGAGCGGCCACGTCCCGGACGCACCGTCTAGTAACTTATAAGTTACATAATGGAACTCGCACTTCTCTGGCGCAAGCCCGAAATCCCTGAGCGCTCCGAGGCCCCCAGGAAATTCCTCAGCGCTCCAAGACGACCAGGAACTCCCTCAACGCTCCAACGCCCCCAGATCGACCCCCTCGCCCTGCGGACGCGGGGTTCCCACGAGGTCCACATCGGGCGCCCGGTCCGCGCTCCCCGCGTCGACCGCCGGGCCGGCGGCGCGCGGGCGGAAGTCGCCGGCGGCGGGGTCGACGAAAATGGCCGTGAGGTCGGTCGTCTCGAGGTTGTGGTCGGCGGCGACGCCGCTGCCGGCCGAGATGCTGCCGGCAATGTTGTTGCGGATCAGACAGTCCGCGCTCGGCCGGCCGTCCTTGTGGTCGCTGATGCGGATCCACGGGGGACCGGGCGACGTGTCGTTCAGGTCGACCACGGTGTTGTTGACCACGCGGCAACCGTCGGCACCCATCAGGGTGATGCCGTGCCAGTGATCGGTGACCACCAGGTTGTTCTCGATCACCCAGTCCACGTAGAAGCCGTCGAAGCAGCCGATGCCCTGCAGCGTACCGCGATGGGGCTGGTCGGGATCGGTGTAGCCGATGATGGTGTTGCGACGCAGCACGATGCGCTCGCGTGGCGGTGCGCCGTTCACGCTGAACGACTGGAAGCCGTCGTCGTGGTTGTCGTCGACGTCGTAGCAGTTCCGCACGAGGTTGTCCTCGAAGATCATGTCGTTGCCGATCCCGCGCAGACCGTCGCCGGCGAAGTTGGTGACCTCGCAGTTCTCCACCCACACGAAGTCGCCGCCCATGAGAAGTCCGTGGTCGACGTTGGTCGCCACCACGCGGTGCAGCGACACGTACGAGCCACCTGCGGACACGGCCGTCGCCGCCCGCCGGTTCCAGTCGTCGGCGGTCCACGTGGTGATGTCGGGCGTGCTCTGCACCGCGACGTCGCGCACGCTCACGTAACGGCTCGGCCCGCGCCAACCGTGGCTCTCGATGTGCAGGAGCGTCCCGCCGGCGTCGTCGCTCTTCTCGCCGCGGATGGTCAGGCCGGTGATCACGCACCGCTCGACGCCCTCGAGTTCGAGTCGTTCGAGTACCGGGGTGTGCCCGGGCGCGGCCTCGACGAACAGGAAGTCGGGATTGTGCGCGTCGGACAGCTTCGCGCGTCCGTGGTCGCCGTCGTACAGGAGCAGGCGATCGCCGGGCGCGACCGGAGCGTCGGGGTTGGCGAGTTCGAGCGCGGCGCCCTCCTCGTAGGGATGCACCTCCGGTTCGTAGCGCTGGACGAGTCCGGCCTCGAAGACGGCGGCCAGCCCGGGCCATGGCTCCTGGGCGGTTCCCGGATTGTCGAGTGAACCGCGCACGGGATCGAGGTGGAAGGTCTGCCCGGAGAACGAGATCGTGTCCTCCCAGGCGGTCCAGTCGGTCGACGGCGTGCCCGGGTGTTGCGGTCCGGTAGGGTCATCGGATCCGGAGCAGCCGGCGACGAGCGCGAGCGCGATGCAGATGGCCACACGAAGCGGGCGACGACGGGTCACGACGGGACCTCCTGGGGTATCCACGTGCTCCGGGGATCGGCGGTGCGTGGAGCGTGGTCATCGGCTGCAAGGGGCAGGCCGGTGCGAACCGGTCCGGCAACCCGATCCACTGGCCGTCCGGCCACACGGTCCTCGCCGAGACCGGCGCGGAGTTCGTGCCGTCCGGTCCCGCCCGCGCCGATCAGTGGACACCACGCTCTCCGCGTGTAGACTCCCCATCCGCATCCTGGGCGATCCAACCTGGAACAACACGGTCACGTAGCCTCCCATCCGACACGGCGGCCGGGTCGGCCCGCCGCGGTCAGGAGTCGGTCCTCATGACATGGCGTCTGCAATCCTGGTGTCTCGCAATCGTTTCGGGTCTCTCGCTGATCGCTTCACCGGCGTCGGGCGACACGGTCGCCGACCGCTGGACCCTCGGGCTCCACGTGGGAACCTGGAAGCAGGTCGGCGGCGATGCCGACTACAGCAACTTCGGACCCGCCACCGGACTGCGCTTCGGCTACGGCTTGAGCGATCACCTGAGTGTGGACCTGGGCTTCGCCGCGGGGTGGACGCGTCCCGGTGTCGGGAGGATCGACGAGGAAGCGGGAATCACGTTCTCCAGTGAGACCGATCTCTACACCCGGATCTGGCAGCCGAGCCTCACCCTGCGCTATCGCTTCGTCCCCGACGGTCGCTGGCGGCCATGGGCTTCGGTGGGACTGGGCGCCACCCGCTGGGACGTGCTCGACCAGAGCGGCGACGATCCCGGCCTGTGGCCGACCGGCCCGGCCAGCCGTGTGCGCGACGAGGACGGCGCCGCAGCCGACGGCTTCCGCGTGGAGTTCACGTCGACGTTCGGTCTGGGTACCGAGATCGCCGTGAACGATCACTGGTCCTTCGACCTGGGCGTGCGCTTCCACTACTGGTTCGGCAACGATCGCGACAGCGTCGGCCTGAGCACGCTGAATCCGAGCGGCGGTGTCGACGTGAACTTCGGTCCGATCGAGGCCCTGGCCGGCGTCAACTACACCTTCGGCACCGCCGACCGCGACGGCGATGGCATTCCCGATTCGATCGACGTCGATCCCGACCGCCCTGAGGATCGCGACGGCTACGAGGACGCCGACGGCGCGCCCGATCTCGACAACGACGGCGACGGCATTCCCGACGACCGGGACGGCGCGCCGAACGATCCCGAGGACTTCGACGGCTTCCAGGACACCGATGGCGTCCCCGACACCGACAACGACGGCGACGGCATTGCCGACGTCGACGACGGTGCCCCGAACGATGCCGAGGACTTCGACGGCTTCCAGGACGCCGACGGCGTGCCCGACCCCGACAACGACGGCGACGGGGTGCTCGACGCCTCGGACCTGTGCCCCGGCACTCCCGCCAACGTCCGGGTCGACGCGCGCGGCTGTCCGGTGGTCGAGGAGATCCGTGAAGACCTGGTGCTCGAGGGCGTGGAGTTCGCCCCGTCGAGCGCCGAACTCACCCCGGCATCGCGCTCGACGCTGCTGCGCGTGGCCGAGAGTCTGCGCGCATGGCCCGAGGTGCGGATCGAGATCGGTGGCCACACCGACAGCGTTGGTTCGGCCAGCTTCAACCGCGAACTGTCGCGGCAGCGCGCCGAGAGTGTCCGGCAGTTCCTGATCGGCGAAGGGGTCGACCCCGACCGCATGGTTGCGGCCGGTTACGGCGAAGGGCGGCCGATCCGCTCGAACGCCACGGTCGAGGGCCGCGCGGCGAATCGGCGCGTGGAGGTGAGGAGGATCGAGTAGGCGGGCGTCGTCGGTCGGTGCCCGGAGGCCTGGCGTTTCGTCGCTCCACGCAGAAGTGTTGCGGGCGGGAGCGCCGGCGGTGTACGCTTTTCTCTTCGGTCCGCACGCCTTTACACACGTCATTGTATCCACCGACGACTCGTCCCCGAACCGAGGGTCTCCGAGCCATGCCTTCCCAGGTCGATTTCTACAAGGGCCACATGGGTGGCAATCGTATCCTGTTGCTCGACGGCGAGCAGATGGATCGAAAGCATCTGCTGTCGCAGGCCCTTCGCGCGCTCGACGAGGTCTGTCTCGCCGGTCACCAGGCCGCCGTGCTCTACAAGCCGGAGCGCGGTGGGACCGTGCGGGCCCGGATCGCATCGGTCTG
>DATFKK010000109.1 GCA_035268685.1 Candidatus Krumholzibacteriia bacterium
GGGTCTCGGCGCCGTTCTTCTCGCCGAACGCCTCCCACGCCATGGTCAACGGGATCGAAGTGATCGGTCCCAGCAGACCGAAGCCGCCGATCGCGTGGTGCGGACTCTTGAGCTTGAAGAGGAACGGGCTGCCCCACGGGATGGCCTTGAGTGTGGCCTTTCCCGACGGTGCCCAGAAGTTCACCTCGTCGAGGTGCGGCCGTCGGGAGAGGAAGTCGAACCAGCCCTGATCGGTGTTCGCGATGAAGCCGTGCACGTGCTGTCGATCTCCGGTCCTCGGGTCGGGAGCTTCGTGGGGAATCTAGCGCGCGGCGCCGGAGTTGTCATCGATGACCCGCGCGGGGCATCGCCCCTGGCCGGCGCCTCCTGCCTGCGGCACAATGCGCGGCGTCGAACCCCATCTCCCGGGAGCGTCCATGGACTCCATCGCCCGTCTCACCGAAGCCGCGCTGGCCTTCCGCAATGCCCGTGACTGGGAGCAGTTCCACACCACCAAGAACCTCGTCGCCTCCATCGCGATCGAAGCGGCCGAGTTGATGGAGGAGGTGCAGTGGGTCGAGGCGGACGCAGCCGAATCCCGAGCGCAGGCGCGGGTGGAGTCGGTGGCCGACGAGGTCGCCGACATCGCGGTGTACCTGCTGCTGCTGTGCGATCGTCTGGACATCGATCTCGGCGAAGCGATCGAGCGCAAGATCGCGAAGAACGCGGCGAAGTATCCGGTGGAGAAGGCGCGCGGGCGGGCGGTGAAGTATGACGAGTTGGAGTGAGGGGGCGTGATCGTCACAGAGATCGCCGATCGGAGGAGGTGAGGGCAAGGGAAGTGGCGCGTCGTTCCGTGGGATGGAACGTGTTGGCGAAGAGACGGCGTAGTGGTGGGTTTGGGTCACGATTTCGGGGATCGATGTTCCGTACGAGTCCGCTAGGATTCTCCTGCCTTGGCTCCCTCACTTCTGAATTCTCGGGGGAGTCTCGAAATGCATCGTTGCGCGTTGATTGCTCTTTCTTGCGTCGTCTGGCTGTCAGTTCCAGTCATTGCATCGGCATCGACACCCATTCCTGGTCTGCACAACACAGGTGTCGACGACGACGGCACGGTCCTGGCGCCAGGTACCGTCGACCAACACTACTCGCTGACCGGACCGGCGAGCCCAGCACAGGTTCAGGTAACGCACCCGAACTGGGATGTCGCGTCCAGTGGGTCCGCATGGATCGGGCCGGGTCGTGGTGGATTCGATTCCCAGCCCGGTGGTGAGTACCGGTACACCATGACGTTCGACCTGACAGGACTCGATCCCGCTACGGCAGAGCTGAGCGGTCGATGGACCATGGACGATTGCGGATCGATGTATCTGAACGGCCAGCTCGTCGTCGATGAGGAATGCGGATTCGCGCTGATCCCCTTCGAAATCGCCGACGGCTTCGTCCCCGGGGTCAACGAGCTCGTGTTCGTGATCCAGAACGCCTCGAAAGCGTTCGGAAATCCTTCGGGCCTGCTGGTCGCAGATCTCGTTGGCTACGCCGAATCCTTCCAGCCCCTCCCCATCACCTTCGGCACCTCCTGGGACGGCGTCTCCCTCCAGGAGATCCTCGACGCCGAGTACGGCGCCGGCACGATCGACGTCGAAACCGACTTCGAGGGCGCCCAGGCCGGTGACGCCCTGATTCCCTACTGGCTCGACGACACCGTCGACGGTTGGATGATCCGCGAGGTCGCCGACTTCGCCCGCGACAACGTGCTCGGCTGGTACGCCGAGACCCTCGCCGGCCCGCCCGCGATCGACGGCGTCGACGACGGCGTGATCTTCGACGGCTCCGGCAGCGAGGGCGAAACGGCCTTCGTCGGCCTCGCCGAACCCACCCGATTCGGACTCTACCTGAACCCGAACGGCAGCGGCGACGGCACCAACGCCCCCGAGTCCGAGATCTTCTTCACCAACCGCGCCTACAACGACGAAGGCCCCGACGGCACGGGTGCGATCCACCCGCCCGAGGGCGGCGACCCGCAGGCGTTGATCTTCAACATCACGCACCTGCGCAACGGCGTGCCGACCTACGTCGTGGCGTGGGAGGACATCGATTCGGGCAGCGAGCTCCGCGACACCTACGCGCCCGGCTACACCGACAACGACTACAACGACCTCGTCGTGGAGATCCAGGCCAGCTCCCCCGTGCGGACGGAGGAGTCGAGCTGGGGCGAGGTGAAGAGTCGGTTCGGGCAGTAGAGGGTCGTGGTCGAGGTTGGCCGGGCCGGCGTGCCCGCGGTGATCTGGCCAAGGGGTTTCGGTCGTGCCGGCGGGCTCTCGACTTCGAGAGTCTGCCGGCACTCCGGCCGGGTTCGATTTCCCCGGTGTTGATTCCAGAGGGATCGTCGCTGTTCGGTCGTGACGAACGCCATCGTGGCGGTCCGACGGCTTCGACCGCCGCCGACCACCTCCCGTCAATCCATGAACACGAACTTCCTCGTCCCGTGCGACCGGGTCGCCCCGTCGACGACCAGCCGCGCCAGGTAGGTCCCGCGTGCCAGACGCTGCCCGCGGTCGTCCCGACCGTCGAACAGGATCCGGTGCTCGCCCGCGTCGAGTTCGCGCGCGGCCACGTCGCGCACCAACCGGCCTCGCAGATCGAAGACCTGCAGCTCGACCCGGGCCCGCGAGGCCAGCGAGAACGCGAAGTCCGCCGTGCCCCGCACCGGGTTGCCCGAGGCCAGACGCAGGCGCGGCCCGCCGACCACGGGCTGCGGATCGACGCTCGTCACCCGGTCCTCGACGCAGCCCCCGCAGCCGGTGCGCTCGGCGTTCGCGCCCTCCATGGGCCACCAGGCGTCGGACCCGCCGTCGGGAACGTTCACGTCGAACACGTGCAGCTGTTCGTTGCCCAGGAAGACGATCTCGTTGCGTCCGTCGCCGTCGATGTCGCCGGCGGCGGGGGTGGTCTCGATCTGATCGTCCACGTCGCGCGGCCAGCCTTCGGCCTGGACGGCCCCGACGTTGCGGAAGCTCCAGATCTTCTGATCACGCGAACCGACGACGACCGAGTTGGGGGAGGCGACGTCGACGGTCGTGGCGATCGGTCCGCCGTAGAGGAACCAGACGATGCTGGTGCGGGCCGGGAACGCGGACTGGTCGATGCCGTCGGCGTAGACCACGTGCACGTACCCCAGGGTTCCGTTGAAGATCAGTTCGGGCTCGGCCGTGCCCAGGATCTGGTCGATCGCCACCGGGCTCAGGGATCCGGCGTCGGGGTTCGTGTACGGGAACCCCGCCACGTCGGTCATGTCGTGGTGCAGCACCTGCAGGGTCCCGCCGCTCTGGGGCACGGTGATCTCCAGATCGCCGTCGCGATCGAGATCGCCGAGCGACACCGGGGCACTCGGATCGACGTCGAAGAAGTTCCTCGAGGCCTGCACACCGCCGGTGAAGTCGCCCTCGAGCACCTGCACGCCCGTGCCGCCGGCGTCGAGGGAGAACGAGAAGACGATCTCCGCGCGACCGTCGCCGTCGACGTCTCCGATCGCCGGAGGACTGTCGTGGGTCCCGGCGAGGGTGCCGGACTTGAACTCGACGTCGCCACGCCAGTTCACGCGCGCCGTCTGGCGGCCGCTGACCGCGACGATCCAGCGCGGGTAGAACTGCTGCAGGGCGCCGAGGGCGACGTCGCTCAGGGCAGGAGACGTGCGTTCACGTGTCCCACCCCCGGCAACGGTGCGCGGGAATCCCGGTTCGTAGTTGGGGAAGCCCGGTCCACCGCGCCAGAGCCCGTCGAAGGCGTTGACCACGTCGATCGGATCGGGATCGTTCGAGCGGACACCCACGTAGCCCATCATGAGCGACGGTTCGCGGGTCGGATGGAAATCGACGAGTACGTCCTCGCCGACCTGGGCGACATGGTCACCCATGTGCTGCGGTTCCGAGAAGTCGGTGGGGTCGCTCGCCGGGGCCCGCACGTACGAGGCGCGCAGGGTATTCACCAGCGGTGAGAGCGCCGACCCCGAAACGTACAGCGCCTCACCGGCGGGGTCCCAGCCGATGTCGCCGACACCGGTGAAGGCGGGCAGGAGCGTGATGTCGTCGACCGACCAGCTCACGCCGGCGTCGAGCGACCGGAAGACCTGCGGGACCGCGACCACGTTCTCCTCGGTCAGCAGCACCGACACCCCCGAGCCGTCCGGATCGGCGACCACCCCCCTGAGTTTCTCGTCGAAACCGTTCGACGGCGACGTGAGCGACCACAGGGGACTCGACCAGTCCGAGGCCGAATCCCCGTAGCCGACTCCGCGCCGGTAGCTGATCCCGATGTCACCCGGACCACTCGAATCCTCTTCGAACTGCGCGGCCAGGTGCAGACGGCCGCTGCCACCGTAGTCGATGCGCGGCCGACGGAAGCCGCTCGATCCCTCCGCGTCGGCCGGCACGGTCGCGTAGGACACGACCCGGAAGGGGGTCGACCAGGTCTCGCCATGGTCGGTCGACCGGCTGAACCAGATGTCGTCGCCGTCGGTGCTGCGCAGGAACACGTCGTCGTCGAGGGCACTCGCGCGGCGCTCGTCGCCGGCGCTCGCGACCGGGGGGATACGTGGTCGTATCGCCGGAACACGCCGGGCGCCGCGCGGGAACGGTTCTGGAGGGGCATACGTGATCGCGCCGCGTGGCAGGCAACGGGCGGGAGGAATTCGTCGGACGGGTGCGCGCCAGCGACGGAACGAGGATCGTTCACCGTGATCGTGCTAGGCTGATCGCCCGCGCGGTGACCGCCGACCGATGAGGACCCCCGAATGATGCTTCCCGCCGCGATCCTTCTGGTGGCGCTCGGCGCCCTGGTCTACTCCGCCAACCTGTTCGTCACGAACGCGTCGGCGATCGCGCGGCATCTGGGGTTGTCGCCGCTGTTGATCGGCATGGTGATCGTGGGCTTCGGCACGTCGGCGCCGGAGATGCTGGTGTCGGCCCTGGCCGCGATCGAGGGGAGCTCGAGCCTGGCGCTGGGCAACGCCTACGGCTCGAACATCGCGAACATCGCACTGATCCTCGGCGTGACGGCGCTGATCCGGCCGATGGCGGTGCAGTCGACGGTGCTGCGCAAGGAGCTGCCGATCCTGGTCGCGGTCACCGCGGTCGCGGCGTGGCAGCTGCGCGACGGGTTGGTCTCGCGTGTCGACGCGGGCGTCCTGCTCGTGCTGTTCGGCGGACTGATGGCGTGGTCGATCCGCACCGGCCGCCGCGACGGCCGCGACGCCCTGGCCACCGAGGTCGAGCAGGAACTCGACGCGCACCCGGTGCCGCTGCGACGCGCGTTCGTGCGCCTGGTGCTGGGGCTGGTCCTGCTCGTCGCCAGCGCGCGCGCCCTGGTGTGGGGTGCGGTCGAGATCGCCCGCGGCTTCGGCGTGAGCGACCTCGTGATCGGTCTGACGATCGTGGCCATCGGCACGTCGCTGCCCGAGCTGGCCTCGTCGATCGCCGCCGCACGCAAGGGCGAGCACGACCTCGCGCTGGGCAACGTGCTGGGCTCGAACCTGTTCAACACGCTCGCGGTGGTGGGGATCGCCGGCGCGATCCAGCCGGCCGACGTCGGCGCCGACGTGCTGGGGCGCGACGTGCTGGTGATGGGTGTATTGACGGTGGGGTTGTTCGTGGTGGGGTACGGGTTTCGGGGGGCGGGGAGGATCAATCGGGTGGAGGGGGCGGTGTTGGTGCTGGTGTACGTGGGCTACATGGCGCTGTTGCTGGTGCGTGCGGGCTGACGCCCCTCGACGCCGCGGCGTGCGGAGCCGTAGACTCGGCGCACCATGATCATCTCCGCCGTAGTCCTCCTCCTGACGCTTCCGGTGCTCCTGTGGTCGGCCGACCGCTTCGTGAGCGCGTCGGGAACGATCGCCCGCCACCTCGGATTCTCGCCACTGTTGATCGGGATGGTGGTGGTCGGCTTCGGCACGTCGGCACCGGAGATGCTCGTGTCCGCCCTGGCCGCGGCCGAGAACAATCCCGCGCTGGCCCTGGGCAACGCCTACGGATCGAACATCACGAACATCGCGTTGATCCTCGGCCTGACCGCCTGGATCCGGCCGATCACCGTGCAGTCGGCCGTGCTGCGCAAGGAACTGCCCGTGCTGGTCGCGGTGACGGCGCTCGCGGCCTGGCAACTGCGCGACGGCCTCGTCTCGCGGGTCGACGCGGGAATCCTGCTGGTGGTGTTCGGCGGTCTGGTCGCGTGGACCATTCGCACGGGACGGCACGCCACCGACGACACCCTCGGCACCGACGTCGATCGCGAGCTCCGTGATCACGTGGTGTCGTTCCGTCGTGCGCTGCTCTGGGCGACGGTCGGGCTGGTCGTCCTGGTCGGCGCCGCGCGCGCGATGGTGTGGAGCGCCGTGGAGGTCGCGCGGGGCCTGGGCGGGAGCGACCTGCTGATCGGCCTGACCATCGTGGCCGTCGGCACGTCGCTGCCCGAACTGGCGTCGTCGATCGTCGCCGCGCGCAAGGGCGAGCACGACCTGGCGCTGGGCAACGTGCTGGGGTCGAACCTCTTCAACACGTTGGCGGTGGTCGGCGTCGCCGGATCGATCCGGCCGGCGGTCGCGGGCCCGGGGATCCTGGCGCGGGACGTCCTGGTGATGGGTGTGTTGACGGTGGGGTTGTTCGTGGTGGGGTACGGGTTTCGGCAGGCGGGGCGGATCAACCGGGTGGAAGGGGCCGTGTTGGTCGGGATGTATGTCGGGTATGTGGGGTGGTTGGTCGCGGCGGCGGGGTGATGCGTGTCACTGCATCCGCGGAACCGGGGATGGCCTGCGGAAGTGCCGCGGTGGACGCGGGAGTTCCGCCGCGGAAGCGCGGCTGTCAACGGTTGGTGACACGTTGCGCAACCGGTGGCAGGCGTCGTAAACTCCACTCATTCCCCCCGCAGGGCGTGACCCTGCGGCGCCCGTGGGCCACGGTCTGCGGGCACCTTCACTTCCGTTGCGGAAGTGGGGGTGGACGGACTCGGCCTCGACCTGTATCGGGACCGGGATCCCGTTCGCCCGTCGGCCCGGTTGCACCAGAGCTCGGGACGGGATATTCTTCGCGCGTTTCCACCCGCACGGTACGCCCGTGCGGCGCCCGCAGGCTACGGTTTGCGGGCCTTCTCATCGAAGCGCCGGTCGAGCACGTGGATCCGATCGGCCCGGTCGCGCTGGGGACGACTTGGGGAAGTCCCGCCGCGGAAGCGGGGTTTCAGGCGATACCGCGGTCGCTAGCTGTCAACGGCTGGTGACGCGGTGCGCGACGGGCAGTCGGCCGACCAACACTACCATCAATCCCTGCCGAAGCGGCCCGGCATTGAGCGCGCGTTCGCGGGTGGCGATGGGGCGGTCGTCCCACCCCTCGAGATCGTCGGTCCGACCGTTCGGATGGCGACGCATCAGGGCGAGGACCTGTAGCACGCCGTAGACGGCTTGCGCTTCCGGCCAGGGGCATCTCCTCTGCCGCAGTTTCCTCCGCAGGATATTACCCTGCGCGCCCGTGAGCTACGGTCTGCGGTCATTCTGCTTCTCGAAGGTAGGAACGTGGTAAGCCCCCACGAGCGGCTCGACAAGCAGGGGTGGCCAAGGCACATGGACGCCTTCGGCGTTGCTCGATATCACGGATAGAGCCGAACGGAGAGGGTGGTGCTGGTATCGTCTTGCCGCTGCGCCAGAGCGCCCAGGATCGCCACTCTAGGGTGGAGACGCGCGCCGACCCATGCTCGCCCGCCGCCGAATCCACCGCCCGGGCCGATCATCGCGTGACCATACGAACCGCTGAAGCCGTAGACCATGAAATGGTCCGTGCGCCGGTTCACATGGAATTGCACACCCCCATGAAGGCTCGTCAGATCGTCCAGGCCGTTCCAGACGGTCGCCGTCGGTAGAATCGAGACAGCGACTCCGTGCCATCTTCGAGTGAGACCGATCCCCACGCCGACCTCGGCGTGGAGTTCTCGCGCACCGTAGGGCCCTCCGCGGGCGAGTCGAGCGTCGAAAGACCATGACGCCTTGTCCACGAGCCAGTCCTGTGGGACCAACGACCGCTGAGAGAACACAGTGAATTCGGAGAGGGTGGGATCCAGCTCGTCGGCTGCTGTTTCGATTTCGGTGGTGAGCAGCACCATCGAGTTGAAGGGCCGGTGCCCGACCCACGATTCGTGCTCCTCGTGAAGGGCCGGTCGTAGACGAATCCCCAAGCGGTGAGAGCGGTTGTCGTGGAACCGAAGATACGGAGAAACCTCGGTACGTGGGTGCCATGTCGGGAAGCTCGTCGGAGCCCCCGGCGAAAGATGGGGCGCGCTCGGAAGCGTCGGTGTCTCGTTCTCCGCGAGACGGATGCGAAGCCCGCCCAGTCCTGCCGCCACTTCTTCGCCCAGCGGGTGTCTGTGATCGATCTGGCGATAACGGAAGTACCGTGACAAGAACCACAGATGGTCCGGCTGCACGGACTCGATCCATTCGGTGTCGGAGGCGAGTTCGGTCCATTCTCGGTTCGCGACGTGGTTGCGGATCCGGGAGGGGAGCTCTCTGACCTGGAAGCGCAGGATCCTCGTTGCGGCCGACCGGACGTATGCGGACTCTATCCGTTCCTTCTCGGCCAGACGCTGGACAACATCGAGTGGGCTGACGAATGCTCCGCCACTGCGAAGCTCGGTGAGAGACCCTCGGATCAACTCCAGTAGCTGCGAGGCGCAGTTGGAGGTGAAGAAGGAGTATCGATGACGGCTCCCGTCGCTCTCCCGGAAGTGATGCTTCATGGCCGAATACTCGGCTCGATCGAGACGCAACCGAAACAGCCAGAGATCACGATCCTCGATGAGCTCATAATCCAACGTCAGCTCATGGAACTCCGTGACTGCGAATGACCCGCTCAATCCTCCCGAGACACCCTGCAGAAACGAGCGGGCCGAGTTCATGTGCGTCACGTCGGCGCGAAACGTCATGGCTCGCCACAACGCCAAGGGTGTGTCGTCGGTTGGCTGATGAAGAAGGAACAAGTGCCCGAAGGCTGATGCGGGGCTGGCCGCGTAGGGGCCGGCGTACCCGATGTAGAATGCTCCCCCCGAACTGCCGTTGTGCAACTGGCCCACCGCACTCGACGGTGCGATGGGCCATAGGAAGAAGAGCGCGAGCAGTACGAGCAATGCTCAGATCATGGAGACGACATGTTCACCGAAAGCCTGTGGCCGTCCTCGGCTGTTGGTGAGCGCCGTTTCGACATCCCCTCTGCTCGCGGTCTCGTTACCACACTTCCGAAGCAACCTCACGAGGCCGTCGAGATGCGGGCCGCCGACGTCCCGGCCGAGGTCTCGGGCAATCTCGTCGATGTAGACCATCGCGAACTTACGGACGACGAGCTGCTGCTGGTAGTCGAGACTTGACTGTTCCTCGGCCCGCAGCTCGACCTGGTACGTGGCCGGTGCATACGAATATGCGGCACCCGTGGCGAAGTCGGTGATGCTCCCGAGCGTACCGCCGATGATGATGTTGCCCCAGAAGTTGGGGACCAGAGTCTTCGATAAGGCGACGGTCTCGGATCGGTAGCCGTCCTTTTCCACTCTCAATGTCTCTTTGTTCTTCGGGACAGTGCCTGTGAACGGCGTCGTGCCGATCTCCTGACCGTCCATGTAGAGTGTCGCGCCGTCGATGTTCGAGTTGATCGTCATGAGTTGCGTGGTACCGGTCATAACCGTGGCACATCCGGCGGCCAAGCCTGCTATCAGAATGAAGCTGGTCACGACAAGTGCCGACTTTCTCGACAGGTTCTCGAACTTCATCAACGACTCTCCTCGGCAATGGTGGCGGGAGCCGTTGAGGAGACTACAGGTTACCCCCAGAATGTCCAGATCTGGACACTCGGCGGGAATCGCCGCCGGAAGCTCTTTTCCTTCCCGGATCGCACGGACAGCGCGCGGTCACCCCACCCGGCCCGAATGATGCATCCGCATCACAGCCCGGATCCCCCGAATCCCGTACGATCGAACTGATTCCGATCGTCGCCCACGCCGCGTTCCGGACGCGGCGCGCGCGGGAGGCTCGAGCGGTGGCGCGTGTCCTGATCGCCGTCCTGTTCCTGTTCAGCGCTTGTTCCACGGGGCCGAGCGCGTTCGACGTGGCCTGCGATCTCGACACGATCGACGCCTACGAGGCCTTCCTCGATGCGCATCCGCAGGATCCGCACACCGCCGAGGCCCGCGCGCGGATCGCGGAGTTGCGCTTCGTCCAGGCGAAGTCCGACGACACGATCGAGAGCTGGCAGTTCTTCCTCGAGGACCACCCCGACTCGCGGTACGCGGCCGACGCGCGCGCGGCGATCGAACGGCTGCGCACCGAAGCAGCCGATGCGCGTCTGCAGCGGGCGATCGACAGCAGCGACTACGGCCGTCTTCTGGCCATGGCGCGCGTCGACGGGTCGGATTCCGACCAGTCGCTACGCGAGGCGGCGCGGCTCGAACTCGCGCAGTGGACCACGGACACGCTCGACGACGAGCTCCGGATCGCCACGGGACCGGGCGGGGCGGCGAGCCGCGCACCGACGCACGTGCTCGAGTTCCGTGCAAGCGCGCGGGGAGCTCTCGACGCGAGTCTTTCCACGCTGCTCGACGACAACCGCATGGACCGCGAGTTCGAGGTCGGCGGTCTGGGCTCGCTGCGCGGGTTGTCGGGCGCGACGGGACGCGAAGAACGCGCCCGCATGCGCGACGGCACGTCGATCCTCTATCTCCACCCATCGGCCGCGGGCGACGTCTTCGACTTCCGCCAGGGAAGTCTGGAACTGCGCGACCGCGTGCACGGCGAGTGCTCGCGCATGATCGTCACCGGCCAGCGCGCGCGCTTCGACGGATCGACGGACGGCGGCGGTCCGGGACAGGTGCTCGCGTCGATCGAACGCATGGGACGTTGCGATCCGTCCGATCGTGTGTTCTCGCGCTCGCGGGTGCACGAGTCGACCACGGCGCGCTCGGTGGTGCACCTGGGTCTGGTCCTCGTGGTCTCGCTGCCCGACACGAGCGGACCGGCCACGGTCTACGCGGTCGGCCAGCACTGGGAGTCGACCACCGGCCGCACGGTGCGCACGGGCATTTCGAGCCCGGCGGTGCCAGTACGCCTGCACGGAACGGCGCGGCTGCCGGCCGACACCTGGGTCACGCTACGACCCGGACTCGCCGCGCGACGCGGCGCGATCGTGTTCGAGGGCGGACACGCGGCGCTGAACGCGGGGACCGAGGTGGCGCGGCGGGAGCCGGTGGGGCAGCCGGCGAAGCGGTGATTTGCGGCGGCTCAGATCCGCTCCGGGAAGCTCCCGAACATCTCCTTCAACGCCAGCTCCGATGCTTTCCCGTCCATCTGGCTGGCGACCATGCACCCGGCCGCTCCGCCCATCCCGATCGACTGCACACTCTTGTTGCGCCAGAGAACCTCGCCGCTGCGTTTGCTGACGAGGACGGCGGTGGCCTCCAGATTGTACGAGGCACCGAGCCCGACCTCTCCCGAAGCATCGTTGAGGTACAGTACGAGGAGTGGCTCGGCTGCTGCCGGTCCGAGTGATGCGAGTTGGGCATCGTTCATCGCCGCGACCTGGGCGTGGGAGAAGCGGTCCCGGTCGGAGAAGTCGCCCGGCCGCTCGACGTCGTAACCCTTGTCCGCGAGCAGGCTCTCCAGTCGTTCACCGAGTTCCTGCTCGAGGTCGAAGTCCTCGGACTTGTCGATCCGGGCGTCGACGATCGGGAGGACGGTGATGGTCTCGAAGCTCATGGTCGCGAGCTGGGGGTCGGCGTAGAGCGGAGGCTTGGGTGCCGAGGAACAGCCCCCGACGCGTATGGTGAAGCCGCCGATCATGACGGCGACGAGGAGAATCCGGAGAGCACGCATGACGGTCTCCCTTCAGGGACGAGTCGGTTCGAGGATCATCCGCACGACCTCGGCGAACCCAGGATTGATGGATTCCTGCCGTTGGTTGTACGGAAGGGCTCGGACGAGGCCCTCGGCACTCCACGAGACACTGCCGTCTTCCATGTCGACCAGGGCGATGCGGAGCACGGTCGAACTCGTGCTCTGCGTCATGGCGCCCGACATGGGGTTGTACCACTCGGCCGCGCCGACCTGTACGTGCACGACGGGAACGCACAGATGGTCCGCGTTCCCGAGGCGCCGGAGGACGGCCAGGTGTGGCTGGTAGGGCTCGTGATCGGAGTATCGATCGACGAGTATCGACGCAGCGGGAAGCAGGTCGGCGATGACGGTGTCGGCTTCGGCGGGCAGGCGCTGGATGGTTCGACACGAAAGTCCGGAGGCGTCGAGGACGCGGAGCAGCTCGGTGTCGAGATGGGCCGCGACTCGGGTACCGCCGAATTCGTCGGGGGCGAGTGGTGACTCGTCGGCCACGGCGACGAAGTCGACGGTGGCCGGTAGGACGACGACCGGGCTCCGGGCAGCTACGAGCATCTGGAACTCGGGGTCGGCGGTTCCACCGTTGGCGACCGGCGCCGACGACGTTGCGCAACCCGCGACGACCAGAAAGGGAACGAGGGCGAGGAGCGGCTGCCAGATACGGCGACGAGGACTCATCGCGTCTCCCGATGACTGTGGAGACGAACCCGGCGAGATTCCGATCGTGCTGCGCGGCTTGCGACGTGGGCGAGACGGCGATCATCGTCGAGTGGGTGGCACGACGATCGTAGAAAACTTCGCGACCGAACGAACAGCAGCGATTCTGTGAGTTCGATGATCAATCGGCTTCAAGGATCGTGCGCTTTCCGAGAGCGCCTCCGAACACCGGCATGTGGCCAGGTCCGGACCGAGCTGCTACGGTGCCGCACGTGCGCACCTCGTCCCGTGTCCGGAGGCTACCCATGCTCGCCACCATCCTCGTCGCCGACGCCGCGCGCGCCCATCCTGATGGCACCTTCAGTCTGCTGCGCGGGGGCATCGATCGCCTGAACATCCCGCGCGATCGGCAGAAGATCTTCCGCGGGTCGATCGTCGTGCGCTTCACCGCCGATCCGCACGAGGCCGGCGCGCACGACTTCCAGCTCGTCTTCACCAGCCCGACCGGCGAGGTGATCGGCAAGGCGATCGAAGGGCAGTTCCAGATCCCTGATCACGGCGGCTCCGTGCAGGCGGTGATGGAGTTCCAGCAGACGCTGCCGGACTACGGACGCTACCGCTTCACGGTGAGCGCCGACCGCGAGCCGCTGGCCGAGTGGACGGTCGACGTGATCGAGGCCGAGGGCTAGTGCCGCGCGAGGCTGTGCCGAGAGCGAAGCCTCCGCGCAGATCGGTCAGCCACTTCCGCGGCGGAAGTCAGCGTGCGTGCGGCGGCGGCTCGTGTCGCTCCGTGGGGCTCGAGGTCATATTGTCGATCTGATGCGATTCACGAAACGGAAACGGTGAGTCGTTTCCATGGCGTGCATGCAACGTCCAGGCGTTGCTCCGGGCCAGTGTCAACGCACCAGCGTTTCCATTTCGTGAGCGCCGATCGAAACCACCCCGACGCCACCGGCCTCGTCGGCCGGCTCCATCCCCGCGGCCACCCATCCCCGCCGCCACCACACCCAGCCGCCCGATCCCATCGTGACACCACCCGGCGGATCGCCCGTGCTATGGTCGGCGCATGAAGACCACACTCGCCTTCGTCCTTCTCTTCGCCTTGCTGGTGGTCGCGCCCATGGTCCCGCCCGTGGCTGCTCCCGCGGCCGCGCAGGACTTCGCGACGCTCCAGGAACTCCACGCCGCCGACCGGGACACGCTCCTCGAGCGGCGCATCACGGGCACACCGCGCGTGTTGATCGCCGGCGACAGCTGGGCGCAGTTCATGTGGGACGACGGCGTGCACGACGCCGTGCTGCGGCGCTTCGGTCTGGGCGACCTGTCGGCGGTGAGCCTCTCGCTCGGCGAGACACCGGATCCGGGCTACACCGGCCCGGAGTACGCCGTCAGCGGCAGCGAAGCACGGCAGTGGGCGGACACGGCGAGCTATCCCTTCGTCGACAACGTGGTCGCCGCGCTGCAGGCGAACCCGACGATCGACCACGTGGTGTTGAGCCTGGGCGGCAACGACATCCTGGCCGGGCGCAGTGACGGCGGTTGGTACAAGGACATGGACCTCGACGTGCCGGGCAGCGAAGCGGCGCTGTTCGAGCGTATCCGCCTGGACACCTTCGTGGTGATCGACGCCCTGCTGGCCGTACGGCCGGACCTGCGCGTCGTGCTGTCGAGCTACGACTATCCGAACTTCGACGTCGGGTTCTGGTGTTTCCTCTTCGCGTGCCCGAAGCGACGCGACCTGAGCCGCGATCCGACGAACGACCTGATCACCGACGCCGAACTCAACGCCCTGATGATCGACGTCGAGACGCGTCGACGCACCTGGGCCGCCGAGACCGACCGCGTGCTCTACGACAACTCGATCGGGCTGATGCACCACGTGTACGGCGATGGCGCCTCCGGCCCGCGCGCGTTGCCACGGCCTGGGATCGTGCCGCCGGACTACGGTCCGTTTCCCGGTGGCAATCCTCTGCTGCCGACCTTGCGTGACAACTTCCGGCTTGCGGGCGGACTTGACGCCGATCCCATCCATCTCACGCCCGAGGGCTATCGCCACAAGGCCGGGCAGCAGATGGCGGCGCACCTCTTCCGTGGACTGGTCGGTACGCCCGACACGTCGCTGGTCGCGGTGGGCGGGGACGCCGACGGGTGGACCGACGGTGTGCAGGTCGCCTTCGACGAACTCTCGGTGGGCGACGACGGCGTGCGGCGCGTGGCCTCGATCGTCCGCTTCGACACCACGATCCTGCCGGCCGACATGAGCGTGACCGGGGCCACGCTGTGGCTCACGCGCACCGGACTCGACGGCACGAATCCCTTCGCGGTGGCGACGCCACGCGTCGACGTCTCGCTCGACGGCTTCGGCACGCCGGGAGTGGTCGAGCCCGGCGATCTGGACGCACCGGCCTCGGATCCCGACGTCGGAACGGTGGTCGGCAGCATGTTCGACGACGGCGATGCGCTGCGGATCGACCTCGATCCATCGGTCGTCGGTGCCTTCGGGAGCACGGACTTCGTCGAACTGCGCGTGGCCTTCGACACCGTCGACGTGGGCGCGAGCCGGGTGGTCTTCGCCGACGGCAGCGCGGGGTCGTGGATGCCGACGGGCGTGGCGAGCTACGCCGACACGCGCGGCTCCGCGGCGCCGGTGCTCGAACTGCAGCTCGAGGTCGGGACGGATGCGCCGGCGGCGGTGACGCGCGCGCTCGTGCTCGAGCCGGTACGGCCGAATCCGTTCAATCCGCGGACGTCGATCGTGTTCGAGCTCGCGCGGGCGTCGTCGCACGTGATGCTCGACGTGTACGACACGGCGGGGCGGCACGTGCGGTCGTTGCACCGCGGTGCGCTGGCGGCGGGGCGGTACGAAAGAGCGTGGAACGGGACCGACGGTGCGGGCCGTGTGGTCGCGTCGGGAGTGTACCGCGTTCGGTTGCGGGCGAATGGCGTCGAGCGCACGACGCGGGCTGTTCTGGTGCGGTAGGCCGTCGAAGAGTCGTCAACACCGTGGGGACGATCCGGGGCCGTGACGGCGCGTCTCATG
>DATFKK010000110.1 GCA_035268685.1 Candidatus Krumholzibacteriia bacterium
CCCATGAAGTCGATCATGCCCAGGTGGTACTGGGCACGTCCCTGGCCCTCGACGAAGTCCATGTCCTGTCCGATCGACTCGAACATCTCGCGCGCGGTGGCGGTGTCACCCTCCGCGACGTGGGCACGGGCGAGTCCCAGACGTGCGAGGTTGACCTCCTCGCGACTGCTGCTGGTGTTCACGGACAGCAGCTCGTAGAGCTCGATCGCTGGCTCGGGTTCGTGCAGGGCGTCGACGTAGACACCGGCCAATCGCAGAAGGGCCGATGCGGTGAGACGATTGCCCGCGAACCGTTCCTGCATCTCGACGATGCTGCGTCGCGTCTCGTCGAGGATGTCGAACTGCGCGTCGCGATCGAGCCGACCGAAGGCGTCGTTCTCGAGCATGGCCAGCAGGCTGCGGACGAGCGTGTCGTAGACACGGGGTTCCAGCGATGCCGGAACGGACTCGTTCGCGAGCATCGCCCGCGCCACGCGTGCACTCAGACGCAGGCGGGGCAGCACCCGGTCGGGATCGGTGTCGGGCAGGCGGCTGTCGGCCAGCCCGGCCAGGGCCAGGCGGAGCATCTCCTGCGTGAGCTCCGGTTCGCCGACCAGACGCGCCAGCGTGTTCCACGCTGCGTCGGGATCGCCGGCACGCATCTCGAGCTCGGCGACCACGATCCCGATCTGCGGCACGTCGCGATGTCGGGCGGCCATCGCACGAGCCACTTCGAGCATGGTCCCGACCTGCTGGGGAGCGTCCGAGGCCAGCTCCAGGATCTGACCGCGCACCAGACTCACGTTCAGCGGGCTCGCGACGATCACCTTGCAGTACTCGCGCACTGCGTCCGGCATCTGACCGAGTTGGGCGTGGAACCGTGCGAGTAGCTGCGCGAAGTCCAGGGGGTCCCCGGAGATCCGACGTCCCTCGACCAGCACCTCGATCGCCTCGGCCCGCCGACCGCGCTGACCGAGCACGTTGGCCACCATGCGACGCAGGGAGGTGTCGCCGGGGTTGCGATCGATCAGGCGGTCGAGCGTGGCCCGAGCCTCCGCGGTACGACCGAGTTCGTAGCGCGCCTCGGCCAGCAGACGGGACTGCCCGATGTCGAGGTCGTTCTCCTCTCCGTCGACACCGCGGAGCAGGAGGGCCGCCAGGTCCTCCCACCGGCCGGTGTCGCGGTACAGACGCGCGAGTCGACGCGACAGCGAGCTCTCGAGTTCGCCTCGCTCGTCCTCGCGCAGTTCCAACAGCTCGATGGCCTGCCCCACCCGTCCGGACCGGGCCAGGACCTCCACGCGTCGACGCACGGCCTCGACCTCGGCCCGCGCGCCGTCCTGGGCCTGGGGCACCGGCACCTGCAGGCGCTGGGCAGACTCCGTCGGCGGGCTCGCACTCGCACCCGGAGCCATCGTGGCCAGGGCGACGCCGAAGACCACCGTCCACATCGTGCGGATCATCGGCGGCCTCCTTCACGTCGATCGAGTTCGCGCTGGATCGAACGGAAGTACCGGCGCACGTCGTCCTGGTAGGCCTCCGGTGCGCGTTCGGGCGCGGTGTAGCGCCGCAGCGCGTTCTCGCGTTCCTCGACGCCGGGAATCCCCTCTTCGCCGATCTGGGTCCGGAACAGGTCCTCGGAGCCACGGCCCTCGCGGCGCTTGGCGAAGTCGCGTTCGCGCACCGAGCGTTCCGCGTCGAGCAATCTCGACAGAATACGTTCCTGCTGGCGTTCGAGGTCCTCGGTCAGCTCGCCCAGGCCGAGATCGTCCTCGACGCGCTCCATGGCCTCGCCCAGGTCCTCGAGATCGCCGAGCACGCGGCGCTCGTCGTCGATCTGCTCGCGGATCTCGTCGAGCTGCTCACGGATCGACTGCTGCTGCGCCTGCAGCTCGGCGAGCTGGCGCCGCTCCTCGGCATTCAGGCCCTGCTGCATGCGCTCGCGGAGCTGCTGCGTCATGCCGTTCAGACGGGACTGGTCCTCGGTGAGCTGCCGCATCTGTTCCGACGGACTCGGCATGGGACTGCCGCTACCACCACCACCGCTCTGCGCACTCTTGGCGGCCGTCAGCAGAGCGATGACGATCTCGTTCATGTCGCCCATGACCTGGACCGCGGTGTCGCGCGAGCGCCGGCCCCGGTTGCGCTGCAGCTCGTCGACCGTGTCGTCGGCGAGGGTGACGAGCTGACGCATTTCGCCGAGCAGCCGCTCGGGGATGTTGAAGTCCTGCCGGGCGAGTTCCTCGAGATCGGTGTTCAGTCCGTCGAGCGCGCGATGGATGCGTCCCTGCTCGCGTGTGAGGGCACGCGTGCGCTGCCCGCGAACGGTCTCCCGCAGGGCGTCGACCACTTCTTCCTCGCGGTGGCTCAATTGCAGCAGGTCGAAGGCGAGCTGTTGCAACTGTTCGCCCGCGAACTTGCCCTGGGCGGACTGCATCATCTGCTGGCCCTCGAGCATGACCTCGTACAGCGAGAGCAGACGGCGACGGGCCTCGTCCTGCTGCTCACGGGCCTCCTGGCGATCGCCCTCGGCGAGCTGGTCCTCGGCATCCTGCATCGACTCCGAGGGCGCTCCCTCTTGCTGCAACTGTTCGAGGGCCTTCTCCAGCGCCTTGCGCATCTCCTCGGCCGAGGGCGATTCCTGCGACCCGCCCTCCTGTTGTTCCTGCTGCATCTGCTCGAGAGCTTCCTGCAGACGCTCCTGCAGGCGCTCGGTCTCCTCGCGCAGCTGCTCCTGCATGCGGGCGAGTTCCTCTTCGTCCAGCTGACTCGGAGGTGTCTGCTCGTCGTCCTGTTGCTCACCGTCCTGTTGCTCACCGTCCTGGGGTTCGCCGGACTGCTGCTCACCGGACTCGGACGGGTCGCCGTCCTGCTGTTCGCCGTCCTGCTGTTCGCCCTCCTGCGGGTCGCCCTCCTGCGGGTCGCCCTCCTGCGGGTCGGTCTCCTCACCCGGATCGGTCAGCTCGGCGAGCTGGTCCTGACGACGGAGGTACTCGTTCACCTCCTCGACCAGGTCGGACATCTGGCGTTCGCGCTCGAGCTGACGCAGCAGTTCGATGGTGCGATCGAGGCGGCGGTTGAACTCCTCCTGGTCGGTGAGCGCGTCCTCCATCTGCCGCTGGACCTCGTGCGGCGTGAGCTGTTCCATGGCCTCTTCCATGGCCTCGAGGTAGGCCTTCAACGATTCGTCGTCCTGCAGCGACTCCATCAGCTCCTGGACGGTCTCCATCTTCTCGGCCAGTTCGAGGCTGCCCGCGTTGTTGCGCTCGAACTCCTCGAGCTGCTGCTGCATGTCGCCGATCGAATCCTGCAGCTTCTCGCGCAAGGCCTGCTGGCGCTCGAGGGTCTCGCGGATCTCCTGCTGCTTGTCCCAGTCGGGCTCGGGGTCCTTCATCAGCTCGCGGTTGAGCCGTTCGAGATCCTCGCGCACGTCCTGGCCCTGCGACAGCAGGTCCTTCAGCTCGCGGCTCTCGCCCTGGCGTTCCTCGCGGTCGAGATCGAAGACCTCGGCGATGGTGGGCAGCCGCAGGCGCCAGGTGCGGCTGCGAGTGACCTGACCACCTTCGAGGTCGTTGTTGTCGGTGGCCTCGAGTGCGTAGACCACGGCGTCGCCGGGGATCAGATCGAGCAGGCCGAGATCCCAGACGAAGTTCACGGCGACGTCGAGCGTTCCCCGGTCGACCTCGAGGTCGAGGATCTCCTCGGGCGCCCGCGTGCTGTCGCCGTCCACGAACAGGGGCACGCGGTTCCACGCGGTCTCGAGCTCGTTGCGGTAGACGAGGTCGAGGCGCGACAGACCGACGTCGTCGGCGGCAAGACCGGCGATCTCCATCTTCAGATCGCGCTCGAGGGGAAGGTCCTCGGCGGGGAGCGTCACGCGGACGCTCGGCACCTCGTCGGGCTGGGCGAGCAACCGGTAGGTGGTGAGCGCTTCGCTCGAGAGGCCCTCGCGGTCGACGAGTTCGATGCGGAAGGCCGTGTCCTCGGTCACCACGAGTTCGCCGGCGAAGCGGTCGCCGTCGGCCTGCAACGCATGCGCACCGGTCTCGTCGAGGCGTCGCGCCGCACGCAGGGGACTGCTGGCGTGACCCTCGATCTCCACCCGCGTGCCCTCGAGCACGGTGAGGCTGCCCCCGGGATTCTCGAGCTCGCGCGGTTCGCGCCCCGTGTAGGACGGCGGGACCAGGCGCATACCCAGATCGGTGATCACCGGGCGCTCGCGCACCTCCACTCGATGCGTGCCGCTGACGGCGGTGCCCTTGCGGAACCGGTAGCGGAAGGGATCCTCGATTCCCGCCAGCGAGATGCGCGCGCGTCGGTAGGGAGCCGGGTCCTCCGGCACGGGGGCCAGTTCGGTGTCCTTCTGCTGCCAGAAGTCGCCGGTACGGTTGAGCTCGAGCACGACGTCCTCGTCGCCCTCGACGAAGTCGTGCACGGTGAGCTCGAGATCGCCGCCCACGGCCACGCGCTGGTCCCCACTGACCGCGTACAGACCGGCGGTGGGCTGGACCGTTCGCAGCGAGGACGGGTTCGCGAGCACCGACGTGGCCCAGTGCACCCGCTCGGGCGCCCCGAGACCTACGAAGATCCACAGCAGCAGCGCCACACCGGCCAGGACCACGTTCCCGCCGACACCCACCAGGGGAACGCGTGGCGCGAGGCGGGTCGCGTCGGCCATCTCGGAGGCACGGCGGACGATCTCGCCGACCAGCTCCGGAGAGGCGCCACGCACGACGGGATCGGCGTGACGATGCGACGAGAACTGCGTGGCCGCCTCGAGCAGGTTCGAGTACTCGCCGTGCTCCTCGAGCGTGCGCGAGAAGCCCTTCAGGTTCGCCACCCGGCGCAGCGGACGGATCAGTTCGAAGACCACGGCCCAGCCGACGGCGAGGCCGAGCAATGCCCACAGCACCCAGGCCGCGGGTTCTCCCAGTCGGGACCAACCGGGCACCGTGATCACGGCCGCCGCGCCCATCAGCCCCACGCCCCCGAGGAGCATGATCAGGGCGTGGCCGACCAGGCGCAGCCGCAGCCAGCGCAGCTCGCGGCGGAGGCGGGTCTTGAGGCGGGTCGACGAGTCGCTGTGTGCGGTGCTGCGGTTCACGGGTGGGACCACCTCTCCTCGATCGTTCACTCGGCGGGACCGGGGCCGTGTTCGGAGAACTCGCCCGGCCCGTCAGGGCTGGGTGAGCGCGAACATCACCACGTTCACGGCCATGCGCAGGGCCGCTTCACGCGCCTCGGGGGAATTGTCGTGCACGGCCGGGTCCTCGAGCCCGTCGCCGATGTCGGAACTCCACGAGTAGAAGATCGCCATTCGACCCTCGTGGAACACCCCGTAGCCCTGCGCCGGATCCCCGTCGTGTTCGTGGACCTTGGGCAGGCCGTCGAGACGATAGAAGGAATCGTAGATCGGATGATCCGACCCGATCGGGACGAGTTCGGCGTCCGGGTACAGGTCGGCCACCAGCTGCCGGAAGCTCGTGTCGATGCCGTAGTTGTCGTCGACCCAGAGGAATCCCCCGGCGTCGAGATAGCGACGCAGACGCTCGACGTCGGCCGGCAGTGGACGGATGACGCCGTGGCCGGTGGCGTAGAGCAGCGGATAGCGGTAGAGACGCTCGTCGTCGAGCGTCAGCGCGAGGTCGCGCTCCACGGAGGGGATCCCCGTCCGCCGGGCGAGCTCGGCGTGCAGATTGGGCAGGCTGCTGGGATCGGCGTACCAGTCCCCCCCGCCGGCGTACTGCAGACGCGCCACGCGCACACGCCCGAGGTCCTCGGTGAACTGGGCGGACGCCTCGACGGCGAGCGCGCCCACGACGAGGACCAGAGCGGTCGCGAGGAGTACGGGGCGGAACGTGAACATGGTCGAAGGTCTACGCCGGGGGTGACGAATCGTTCCGATCGGTGGCCTCGGGCCCACGGTCGGCCGCCGTCTCCGGAGCCGCGGCGAGCGACAGGGTCGCCACCGCGCCGGGCCGGTCGGTGCGATTCCGCAGGCCGATCGTCCCACCCATCTTCTCCATGAGACTGCGGCAGATCACCAGTCCCAGGCCGGTGCCGGTGCTCTTGGTCGAGAAGTACGGTTCGAACAGGCGGTCCTGCACGTCCGGGTCGATACCCGGACCTTCGTCCAGCACGTCGATCCGGACGCGGGCGCCCTCGGATCGGGCCTCCAGACGCACCGTACCACGATCGCCCATCGCCTGTCGGGCGTTCTCGACCACGTTCGTCAGGACCTTCAGCAGGGCCTCGCGCGAGCCGAGCGCCCGCAACGGGCCCTCGGTGTGGATCTCGATCGAACCGTCCCCCCGGGGCGACGGATAGAGGCTGCGAACTTCCTGCAAAAGCGGCTCGACCTCGATCTCGCCGAGGTCGTCGAGGCGCTCCCGGCCCAGCAGACTGAACTCCGAGGCGATGTTCCTCAGGCGTTCGACCTGTGCCTCGATCGTCCCCGTGTTCTCGCGGACGATGTCGTCGAGCCGCGGGTGGTCGTCACGCACGGCCTGCCGCACCATCTGCGCCGAGAGCTGGATCGGCGTCAGCGGGTTCTTGACCTCGTGGGCGACCTGGCGGGCCATCTGCGCGTACAGCGCCAGACGACGGCTCGCGAGCAGCTCGGTGACGTCGTCGAAGACCACCAACCAGCCCGGCCGGCCCGACTCGAGACGCGCCGGCGAGATCACCGTACGCAGCGTGCGGGGCCCGTCGGCCCGACCGAGCACGATCTCGGTGTCGGTGGGCGCGCCGGGAGGACCGAGGCCGCGCAACCGCCGGAGGAATCCTGCCTCGTCGTCGTCGAGCAGCGTGGTCGCCGCGCGGTTGCGCTCGACCACCTCGGTGTCCTCGTCGAGCACCAACACGCCCGCCCCCAGACTGCCCAGCACCGTCTCGAGGAAGGAGCGACGCGAAGCGAGCTGCCGGCGGCTCTGGTTCAGCGCGTCGGTCATGTGGTTGAACGAACGGACCAGCTGACCGATCTCGTCGCCGCCGATTTCCGGCACCCGTCGATCGAGCTCACCCCGCGCGATTCGATCGGTGGCAGCCACCAGGTTGCGGATCGGCCCCACGATCCGACCCGAGAGGGCCAGCCCCGCCCCCACGGCCAACACGAGGGCCAGCGAGCTCAGTCCGAATACGAACATCTGGCCACGACGGCGCTCGCGGGCGTCCTCGGTGGCGCGCGCGAACAGCCGGGCGGACAGCACGCCCCGTTGCGGCGAACCCGGCCCGGCGAGCACGGCGTACCCCTGCGCCACGGCCAGACCGCCGTGCTGTTCCGCCTCGACGACGCGACGCGCGGTCCCGCGCAGCACCGGCAGGGCGGCCGCGTTGAGCACCGGCGAGTACAAGCCGGCGCGGTACAGGGGCGCCTGGCTGCTGACCACGGCCCAGGGGCCGTCGTAGAGAGTCAGATCGGCGCGGATCGTCCGCGCGATCCGGTTGAGGTCCTCGTCGCGCAGGGCCCGCCGGACGTACACGGTGTGGGTGCGATCGTCGGGCCCGAGCACCGGGTACGCGCGCCCCAGGAACCATCCGAAGGCATCGACCTCGAGCACGAGTTCGCCGTCTTCGACCTGGCGCAGGAAGGCTTCGGCCTCCTCGGCGTCGCGGTCTCCGAGGGTCTCGTCGAGGATGAGCTCGCGCCGGGGATCGAAGACCATGACCTGGGCCGCCGCGAAGGGGCCGAGGGTGCGCGACGCCTCGGTGTTGCCACGCGCGATCACGTCCTGCACGTACTCGCCGCGGATCAGGGCGGTCGCGAGTTCGTCCAGGTTGCTCGCGAGCAGTTGCAACGCGGTATCGAGCCGGCCCGAGACCTCTTCGAGGTTCTCGCTGCGCGCCAGGGCCGCCCCGCGCCGCTCCTGGATCACGCCCAGCAGGAACACGGGCAGCAGCACGATGAGCAGCATCGACACCAGCAGGCGTTCCTCGAATCCGATCACCCCGAGCGCGCGTGGCCAGCGATCCCGTGGATCGACCCGCAGCAGACGGGCCAGGCCGAAGACCAGCATGGCCACCGTGGCCACCGCGAGGTAGAGCGCGGCCAGGCGGCTGAGGTCCAGCAGCCGTTCGACCAGCGTGGGTTCTTCGAAGGCGACGACCAGTTCGCGGCCTTCGCGCTCGACGCGCGCCACGTGCAGCAATTGCCCGTCGAGGCGTTGTCGCGTCCACACGCCCGGCGCCGGCAGGTCGTCCAACCGCAGGCCGACCAGCACCGGCGACGACGCCTTGAGGACCCGGCCGTCGCTGGGATGGCCGATCAACACCGCTTCGTCGAAGGTGCGGCGCGGAGCGAGATCACGATCGGGGGTCTCGCCGAGCAGCCGCAGCCCCACGGGCACGTTGTCCTCCAGCGGGATCGATCCCTCCGCGGCGGCATAGGGCAGATCGATGATCAGGCGGCTGCAGTCTCCCGCGACGGGTTTCCTCTCCAGGTCGATCCGTCCCCGGTAGACCAGGAAGGGTCCCTGCTCGGTGGCCAGCTCGATCGCCTCGACTTCGGTCGTCCGACGCATGGGGGCCTCGCGCCGCCAGTTCCGTAACGGCGTGGGCTCGTAGGGCAGACCGATGTCGAACTCGCTGATCAACCGGCCCTCGTCGTCGCGCAGCGCCACACGGCAGCCGAAGTTCTGCGACGGGAGCAGCGTGCGCGCCCAGATCTCGAAGGCCAGGTTGCTGCGATCGGCCTGCCGGTCACCGAGCCGGTGCAGCAGGGCCTCGTCGGCGGCGATCTCCTGCACCACGTCCCGGAGCAGGAAGCGCCGCCAGTTGTCCAGCGGCTCGAGCCGCTCCGCGGCGTCCTGCAGAGCCACCTCTTCCTTCTCGGCGTTGTAGACACGCTCCAGCCCCGTGCTCTGCACGCCGGCGAACCAGGTCAGTGCGAGCAATCCGGTGAGGACGCGCCGGCTGAAGGCGGGCGACCGGACCGCCGGCCGCATGGCCACGCCGAGCACCGGCACGAGCACACCCCAGAGTGTGGTCACCAGTGAGGCGTCGCCGACGATTCCGCGGGCAGCGATCGCTGCGGTGGCCGCGGCCAGACCGACCCACCCCGCCGTGTCCCCCCGGAACCACCGCTCCCACCCGAGGAGCAGCGCGACCACCAGCGGGAACAACAGCAACAACATGCCCACGTGCAGGGCCAGGAAGGGCACGGTGAAGAAGGGACTGTCGAGTCCGATCAGCAGCGGATTGGCGTTGCGCACCACCAGCGCCTGCACCACTTCGATCCAACCGAGCTGCGCCACGGACCCGGCGGCCAGGACCGCCCACACGAGTCCACGCATCCCCCGCGGACTCCGCCGCGCGCACAGTTGCCGCCAGGCCGGGACGAGGAGGATCACCGCCGAACTGACCAGCAGGCCGGTGAGCACGAAGTCGGCGGCCGACCGGAGCAGTCCCCAGCCGGCCGACGTGGCGAAGTAGGTGGGCAGGAAGAGCAGCGACAGCGTGCCCGTCTCCGGGGCGAAGGCCAGGTCGAGGACCCGGGCGCGCTCGAGCAGGATCCGCAGCCCCGTGGCGACCGCGATCGCGCCCAGGATCCCCGCCGTTCCCCGCGGGGTCACCTCGCGTCCCGGCCAGGCTCGCCAGGCAAGGACCACGAGGGGGACCAGCCCCAGGAGCAGGGCAACGGCCACGCGCTGTCCCTGCGCCTCCAGGGACCGCCGGCGTTGCTCGGCCAGCCGGGGCGCCTCGAGCTCGAGCCAGCACCACGGGGCGTCGGGAGGGACCCCGCGGAGCAGCGCTCCTTCGGGCAGGTCGCCCGGCTCGGGACGGCTCGGCCACAGGCGCAGGGACGCGCCGGAATCGGGCGCGAGCCAGTCACCCGGAGCCAGATCGAGCCCCAGACGCGGGAAGAGCGCATCGGACAATCCCAGGGACACGTCGCACGATGCCCGTCGGTCGCCGCGCCCTTCGGCCTGTACGATCAGGTAACGGCGGTAGCCGTAGTCGACGACCAGCGGAACGTCGGTGGGTCCGACGCGCTCCGGTCCCGGCACCGGCCCGGCCCAGGCGAGCAGCGAGTCGGCCCTCCACACGCTCACGGCCACGTCGAGACGGTCTCCGCCGACGTCCAGGGGGGTCACCACGGACTCGAGATCGTCGGTGGCCAGAGCCAGGGCCGCCCGCTCGGCAGCGGTGGCCCGGATCGTTTCGAGCCGATCCGCGGCGGCGTCCGCCGTGTCCTCGAGGGCTCGCCGGCTGCGCTCCTGCCACGCCGCCTCGTGCAGGTCCGCGGTGCGGACCAGCGGCCAGCCGAAACCCACTGCGGCGAGCAGGGCCAGTGCGGTCGCGGCACGGAGGGCGAGGCCGCCCCTGGACCACTGCCGCCGCATCGTGACGGTGAGCGCGGCCACGAGGAGCACCAGGCCGGTGGCGATCGATCCCCATTCCATCGAGGGCTGCCGCAGCACGAGTTCCAGCGCCACCACCGCGCCCACGGCGACGATCGGCCAGGATCGGGCGAGTGCCGGACGGGTGCTCGGTGTGAGCATGGGCGCCCGGGCTCAGCGGAGCTCGCGGACGGCCCGGACCGTCCAACGCCCGGTCGCCGTGTCGTGCCGCAGATCGAGGTAGAGGCGTCCCGAGAGTCCACGGGCATCGGACGTGGGGCGCCCGGTGGCGAAGTGCAGGACCACGAACGAGGCGTCGTCCTCCGGATCGAAGTCGGGGCACTGGCAGCACAGCGTGCCGTCGGCCGAACGCAGGAAGTCCGGCCCGAGGTCAGGGGCGGGCGGCGGGTCTTCGCGTCGAAGGGCGCGCTGCAACAGGATCGCGGCCTGCTCGCCACTGAACCGTCCGTCGGCCGCCGGCCGGCGGGTGTCGTCGGATCCCGGCAGGTTCAGGCGGACGTCGCGGGCTGCGAGCAGCTCCTGCAATGCAGCCGTCTCGAGGGTCGAGAACGCCCGGAGGATCTGCTGGCAGAGGGCCTCGTCGGTGCGGGGTGCGGACTCCTGCGCCCCGCTGCCGGCCGGTGGACCGAGAAGGAGCACGGAGATCAGCACCGTCAGCACCCGATGCAGGCCGGTGGAACGGACGGGAAGTGCGCGGGCACGCGGACTCATCGCGGGCTCCGGGGCTGGGCGGACAGGGCGACGCGGAAGGTCGGGGGCTCGGATCGTCGGACCCTTGAATCTACCACGAGGTCCGGGGTTCCCGGTAGCGACGCCCGGCACCGGAACGCGAAGACCCCGCCCTGGCGGGCGAGGTCTCCACGGAACGGATGGATCGCGACGGTCAGCTCCCGACCCTGGCCGGCTGCCGGCCGGAACCGCTGCCACTGCGCCGATTCGCGGTGCGCCAGTTGTACCAGGCCAGGAGCAGGGGCGTGGCCACGAAGATCGACGAGTAGGTGCCGACCACCACGCCGAGCACGAGCGCCAGCGCGAAGTCGTGGATCACCGGCCCGCCGAACAGGAAGAGGATCACCGCCACCATCAAGGTGGTGAAGGAGGTGATCACCGTGCGGCTGAGCGTCTCGTTCACACTCTTGTTCAGGACGCTCTCGTAGGTCTCCTTGCGCCGCATGCCCATGTTCTCACGGATGCGGTCGAAGACGACGATGGTGTCGTTCAGCGAGTACCCGATGATCGTCAGGAACGCCGCAAGGATCACCAGGCTGATCTCGTGGTCGATCAACGAGAAGATCCCCAGCGTGATCAACACGTCGTGGAACACGGCGAGCACCGCGGCGATCCCGAACTGCGCGGCCGAGAAGCGCAGGCCCACGTAGAGGATGATCAGGAACAGCGCGACCACGATCGACAGCGTCGCCGCACGACGCAGTTCGCTCCCGATCTTGGGCCCCACCTTCTCCTCGCGGCGCAGCTCGATCTCGCGATCGGGGAAGGCCTCCTGGAGGATCTCGGGCACGGTCAGCGTGCCGGCGTCGACACCGAGATCCATGCTCCCTTCGAGATAGACCAGCAGCTCTTCGTCCGAGCCGAAGTCCTGCACCTGCTGCATGCCGATGTCGGCGTTCTCGAGCACGGCGCGGGCGTCCTCGAGAGGAATGGCGGGCTCGGCGCGGACCTCGACGATCTGACCGCCGCGGAAGTCGATCGACAGGTTCGGCCCGCCCTTGGCCACCAGCGAGACGACTCCCGCCGCGATGATCAGGAAGGACAGGACGAAGCCGATCCTCCGCTTGCCCAGGAAGTCGATGTTCGTGTTCGTCAGGACTTGCATGGTTCTTTCCTCGCGGGCAGGGCCCGATTCAGATCCGGGACTAGATGCTCAGGCCCTTGGGCTGACGACTTCCCAGCCACAGGTCGTAGATCGTGCGCGTGAACACCAGCGCCGAGAACATCGACGTGAGGATGCCCACGCTCAGGGTCACCGCGAAGCCACGGATGGGGCCGGTGCCGAAGTAGTAGAGCACGAAGGCCGCGATGAAGGTGGTGACGTTGGCGTCGACGATCGCGCGCGTGGCCTGTGCGTAGCCGGCATCGATGGCGGCACGCACGTTCTTGCCGTTGCGCAGCTCTTCGCGGATTCGCTCGAAGATCAGCACGTTGGCGTCGACGGCCATGCCGACGGTCAGGATGATCCCGGCGATCCCCGGCAGGGTGAGCACCAGACCGAACTGGGCCAGGATCGCCAGCAGCAGCATGAGCGTGAGCGTGAGCCCCGCCGTCGCCAGCAGCCCGGCCACCTTGTAGTAGATGATGATGAAGACGATCACCGCGGCGCCGCCGATGAGGATCGACCGGACGCCCTGGTCGACCGAGTCGGCGCCGAGGCTGGGCCCCACCGTGCGCTCCTCGGCGATCTGCACGTCGGCCGGCAGGGCACCCGCCCGCAGCATGAGCGCGAGGTCCTGCGCCTCCTGGATCGAATCGAAACCGCCGGAGATCGTGGCGCGGCCGCCGCTGATCTTCGACTGGATGTTCGGCGCGCTGTGCACGCGGCCGTCGAGCACGATCGCCAGCTTGCGGTTGATGTTGGCGCCCGTGACGTTCGCGAAGCGCAGGCCACCGCGGCGCGTGAGCGTGAGGTTCACGAGCTGCATGCTCGGCCGGTCGGGATCGGGACCGATGACAGCGTTCTCGATCTCGTTGCCCGACACCGCGACGTCGTCCTCGACCAGGTAGAGCAGGATGGCCTGCCCGCCGTCGCTGCCCTTGAACTCCTCGGCGCCGAACATGAACGTGGCGTCGCGCGGGGTCACGCGCTGCACCTCGTCGCGCGCGAGCAGCGTGGCGATCTTCTCGCGGTTGGCCATCGACAGCGGATAGCCGCCGAAGTTCGACATGAAGGGGCCGAGCAGGGCGCTGAACGGCCGGTTCGGGTTCAGATCGCCGGGCAGCGGCGCCTCGTCGGCGTCCTCGGCCGCCGCCGTGATCACGCTGTCGGCGTCGGCCGTCTCGGCGTCGGCATCGCGGGCCTCGATCACCGAGGCCAGTACGCGGTCGATCCGGTCGACCACGTTCTGCACCTCGTTGCCCTCGCGCACGAGCTGGAAGGTGAGCCGCGCGGTGCGTCCGATCAGGGACTTGGCACGCTCCGGGTCCTGCAGACCGGGTAGCTGCACCACCACGCGCGAGTCGCCCTCCTTGCGGATGTCGGGTTCGGACACGCCGAACTCGTCGATCCGGTTACGCAGCACCGTGATCACGCGGTCGAGGGCTTCGGAGCGGCTGATGTCCATGTCGGACTCTTCCAGCTGCTCCTGGTCGACCTCGAGGATCAGGTACATGCCGCCGGCCAGGTCGAGGCCGCGGCGGATCGCCCGGTCCTCGAGGGACTCCACGGCGTCCTCGCTCATGTCCTCGGTGCCCAGGGCCAGTTGGATCGTGGGCAGCAGGGTCCACAGCGAGGCCACGACCGCGACGACGATGATGGCGAGCTTGATCTGGATCGAACGTTTCATCGGGCGTCCCTGGGCGAGCGCGAACGAGAGTTCCCCGGGGCCGGATCGGCGTCGGGACGGGCTCGGGCGCGCGCTCGTCGGTGGATGGGGCAGATGATCGAGGAGTCGGAAAAACCGGCGACCGCACAGTCGCCGGAAAACCCGTCAAGTATACCCTCGCGGTCGAGCGTGTCAAACCGCCCGGGCCCGGCCGGGAGGCGTGGATCAG
Source organism: Candidatus Krumholzibacteriia bacterium (assembly GCA_035268685.1). Classification (NCBI taxonomy): domain Bacteria; phylum Candidatus Krumholzibacteriota; class Candidatus Krumholzibacteriia; species Candidatus Krumholzibacteriia bacterium. The sequence goes on from DATFKK010000110.1 coordinate 14,064, forward strand.
AATGCGAGATCGTGGATCAGCGCGCTGATGGGCACCAGGGCCACGCCCTCGTCCGCGAGTCGAGGCAGGATCCGCTCCAGGCCGTCGATGGTGGCATCGTTCACGTGGCCGATCCCGACCGCCCAGCCTCGATCACGGGCCCGCCGCATCAGGAAACGCAGCCGCTCCACCACGAGTTCCACGTCGGCCCCGCCGGCGTCGAGGAAGATGTCGTTGCGGAGGTGGGGGACCCCGGCGTCGGCGGCCGCCACGTGGGCCACGCTACGCGCCGAGGTCTGGCTGTCGAGGAACACCAGGCCCCGCTCGGCCAGCACCTCCATCACGGCGTCCATCTCGGGTCGCGACGCGGTCGCCCGGCTTCCCATGTGATTGTTCACGCCGGCCACGCCGGGCAGCGCGCCGAGACATCGCTCCACCGTACGGCGGATGGCGCCGGGGTCCATTCCGACCCGGATCTGGGGCTCGCCGGCCTCGTAGCCCGTGTCGGGCTCGGGCTCCATGGGCAGGTGCAGGAAGGCCTCGTGCCCGGACCGTTGGACCTCGGTGAGGAGACGGGCCGAGTAGCGCAGCTCGGGCAGGACCGCGAAGGTGATCGGCGCCGGGAGTGCGAGCGCCCGCTGCGTCAGGCCGTTCACGTTGTGGCCGAGGTCGTCGATCACGATCGCCAGGCGCGCCGTGTCGAGCTCCTCGGGGGGCAGAGGGACCCGTCCCCGACGGGCCAGCACCCGGTGGGTGAGCGTCACCCGGGTCCCGAAGCGCAGCTCGAGTTGTGCTCCGTCGTCGTCGGCCGTGCGCCTCCCGTAATGGACGGTTCCGCCCGCCTCCTCGACGGCCGCCGTCAGGTCGAGGTTGAGGGCCGTGAGCGAGGCGTCGGGACGCAGGCTCAGGCGGACGACGGCGGGACCGCCCGCCGGCGCGGTTTCGACGATGATCGAGTCGGCCGGCACCTCGCGTCGGCCGACGGCATCGAGGATCACCCCCTGCAGATGCCCCCGCGCCCAGCCCTCCCCGGCGGCCAGACCGCGGTCGGCCATGACCATGCGCCCGGCGTCGGTGCGCAGCCACGTGACGGCTCCAGCGAGCGCCACGGCCACCACGAGGGCGACCACGAGGCCACGCACGATCGCGGTCTCGGACTTCCGTCGGGAACGGCGGCGCTTCTTCGGCATGGCATCCCGGGGTGGCACGCGGCTCGGTGGGCAGGGTCCGCGCGGCGGGGCCCTTGATACGCCAGGCGGACGGTGACGTCAACGGACCGAACTGCCGGGGACGGCGAAGCCCCCGCCGGAGCGGGGGCTCGCCTCGTTCGGAACCGACGACGACCCGAATCCTACTTCGCGGCCACCACCTTGGCGCTGCCCAGACCGAGGTCCTCCCAGGCGAACAGCCGGTAGACGCCGGTCTCGACCCCGTCGATCACCTGCGTGACTTCCTTCAGGTAGAAGTTCTGCTGCCCGCTGACGTTGGTGCGCTTGTCGGGGAACACCACCGACATCACGACCGAGTAGGTACCCCGGAGATCGGCTCCGACCACGTTCGGGTTGTCGAAGTTCGGAGTCCAGGTCTCGACCACGTCCAGCGTGGTGATCTCGATCGACTGCACCTGGAGGTCGGGATCGCTCGCCGTTCCGAACATCTGTTCGGCCGTGGCGATCTCCCGGGCACGGTCCCACGATCCGGGGATCTGCAGCTCGTTGATGTCCTGCTCGGAGAGCCAGAACACGAATTCCTCGTGGAGCAGGTCGTCGTAGAGTTCGAGATTCCGGTCTTCCCAGGCCTGCTCGAAGTTGCTGATGAAGATGGCGGGCGACGTGGCCAGGGGGAACTGCTCCTGCTCACCCCCGTTGTCGATCGGATCGGATTCGTCGGGACTGAAGATTCCGCACCCCGTGAACAGGGTCACGGAGAGGATCACCAGCAGAGCGCGCACGGCGTGGGGCGCAGCCGGTTCGATTCGGGTTCGCATGGTCTGTGCACCTCCAGAGCCGCCTTGTCGGGCGACAGTCTGTCTCGGATGTCTACGCATGGGGCGTACCAGCGTCCGGAACGAGGGCGGACGTGGCGGACGAGAGGTCGTGGGGCTTAGCAAATTCCGACGAGCGGACCCTCCCTGACGGACTAGCGGACCAGGCTGGCGCGGAGCTGGCCGAGGGGGTTGCTGGACTCCTGCTCTTCCCAGCGTGCCATGACCCAGATCGCCCGCTCCTGCCGAAGCGTGTACAGTGCCGTGCCAGTATACTCGATCTGGCTCCCGTCTGCTTCGACGACTGTGATCGAATAATCTCCCTCGAACAGAATCTCGGTACTCCCCTGCGGGGGGCGCACCTGATCGTACACCTGCGCGATGATGGTGTCCGTGGACGCCGTGAAAAGACCATCGACGAACTCGGTCTCCTCCTCGATCCCCCAACTCGAATTGGGATCAGGAAATACGCCGGGATTCTGCGCTGCAACCGAAGGCGCGGGTACGAAGACGAAGTCCTCGGAGAACTGCTCCAGATAGGTCTGGCTCTGGCGGCACTGGAACGAGCCGTCCAGGTTGGCGAAGACGTTCAGTTCGCTCTCCTGGGTGATCTTCTCGAAACAGACCGGCCCTCCGCCCTGCTCCGGCTCCCGCGGATCGAAGAAGCAACCGCCCAGTACCAGCAGGCCGACGGCGGCCAGGGAGACCCAACGGAGTTCGGCCGTCCGGAACATCAGAACTCCACGGTGAGGGTGGTGTTGGCGACCCAGTAGTCTCTCTGCTCGTCGCGGACACGCGGCCCGAACTGCAGGACCCGCTCGATGTCCAGGCGCAGTTGCGCCCTGTCCGAGAAGAAGGACCGGTTGCCCGTCAGACGCAAGTTGAGCCGGCCGCGCTCCTCGGTGCTCTCGCGTCCGCGGGTTTCCTGATCGAGGAAGCCGCGTTCGGTCCGGGCGCTGAAGGTCAGCGTGGACACCGGGATCGAGACGTCGAACACCACGCGCTGATCGTTGCGTGTCGACTCGGTCACGTAGAGTTCGCGGACCGGAGACGCGGGATCGCGCGCTCCCGTGCTCCGGAAGTCCGACAGCCACTCCACACCGACGGCGCCCCCACCCGAGAAGGTGTAGTCCGCACGCGAGGTCACCTGTCCCTGCTTGTTGAAGCTGTCGCGGTCGATGCCGTCGAGGAAGTCGCGGAAGACGATCTGCAGCCGGTAGGTCTGCGCAGCGCTGAATCCACCGGGCGGATCGAAGGTGTACGACCCGCGGACCTCGTACAGCACTTCTTCCTTGTTGTTGCCCACGCGATCGGCGGCGATGTTCAGCTCGAGCGTGCGACGCGCGGTCCCGCCGACACGCAACTGCGTGTGGGCGATCGCATCGGTGGCGATCTCGGCGCTGAAGTCGTCGATCAGGCGGTCGCGGTCGTTGTTGTTGCCGGTCTCCTCGAAGATGCTCTGCGTCAGCGACTGGCTCGCCCGGAGTTCGAGGTCGCTGCGGGCGAACATCGCCTGCCGTAACGTTGCGCCCACCTCGTAGTTCTTCGTCGACTCGCGGCCACGGAAGTCCGCACCCCCACGCACACGGCGGTCGTTGAAACGATTCGAGAAGTCGTAGCGCACCTCGACACTGCCGGCCTCCGCGTAGTGGAACGTGGCCCCGGCGTCGAACGACTCTCCACCCCGTTGCACGATCCCTTGTTGCGAGAAACGGTACTCGGTCTCGGAGAACTCGGTGCTCGCCGAGCCCGCCAGGGTGAGGCGCTCCACCGGTGCGGTGTCGACGCGCGTGGAGAGGTCGTAGGACGACCGCACCTCGCGCTCACGCCCCACCGGCCGGAGCGTGTTCAGGGTGTCGACCACGCCGTTGGCGTTGCGCGCGAAGTCCAGGCGCTCCTCGAAGAACGTCGTGCGTTGGGCCTCCACCGACAGGTTCGTACGCGGCAGGGCATCCAGGTCGAGACGCGCGCCCAGCGTGTCGAGTTCGGCCGTCGCGTCGTCGCTCGATTCGCGGACGAGCCGCGTCCCCGTGCTCCGCTTGTAGCCGTAACGGGCCCGCAGGTCGACCGCATCACCCTGCCGTCGCCAGACCGAGGTGAGACCCGCGCCGGCGAGGTTGCGATCGTTCGACACGTTCCGGTTGACCTGCTCGACGTCCTCGATGTCGCCGCGGACGGCCCAGTGGTGTGAGAAGCCGTCGGTCAGCGGGTGGTTGCCCTCGAGCACCATGCTCGCGTCGGCCGACCGGAAGTCGAGGACGATCGGATCGCCGGTACCGGGACGGTTCTCGTCGAAACTCGTCCGCCGGGACACGTTGAGCTTCAGCTGGGCCGCGTCGCCGAAGAAGCTGTCGTCGTAACTGCTGCGCAGCCCCGTCTCCTCCTGCTCACGATCGAACTGCCGGTAGGTCGTTCGGCGCACGGTGGCCTCGGTCGACCCTCCTGCGTCGACGAGATCGGCGAGGGGAGCGGTGATCCTCCCCGAGAGCAGGATGCGCGTGACGTTCGCGTTGAACTCGGCGGTGGTCGTGGGGCGCAGGGCGTTCCAGCGAGACGCCTGCGGCGCCGCCGGTGCGTCGGCGGATGCGGCCCCACCGAGACGTCCACCGATCGCGGTGCTGTCGGCCGCGGCACTGTCGGCCACGACCGTGCTCAGACTGTCCGTCGACACGGGAATCTGGGCCGAAGCCCCGAGCGCGCCCGAGAGCACGACCGCGACCACCACCAGGTGCAGTCCGGCCCTCACGCGAGGTCCTCCGCCCGGATCACGTCGCGCAGACGGACGAAGTCGTCGACGGAGAGCGTTTCGGGTCGGCGGCGCGACTCGATCCCCGTTCGGCCCAGCAACGCTCCGACCCGCGCGTCGTCGATGTCCAGACGTCGACGCAACAGACCGCCGATCTGCTTGCGACGCTGCCGGAAGAGGTCCTTGACCAGCGCGCGGCCGTCTTCGGCGAGGTCCACCGGCTCGTCACGTCGGACGAGACGCACGACCGCCGACTCGACCTCCGGCGGCGGATGGAAGCACCCCGGCTTGACCCGCACGACGCGTTCGACGTCGACCTCCGCCTGCAGGAGAACGCTCAGCACTCCGTAGTCGCGTCCTCCCGGAGGCGCGGTCATGCGGCGGGCGACCTCGGCCTGGACCATCAGGACCGCGCCGGCCGACCGCGGATCCCGCAGGGCCGGCAACAGACCGAAGAGGACGGCACTGGTGACCTGGTAGGGAAGATTCCCGGCGAAGACCACGCGCTCGTCTGCGAGCAACGCGGCGAAGTCGGTGGCGGCCAGATCGGCGTGTTCGATCCGGAGGTCGCGACCGCGGGTCTCGTCGCGGACGAGTTCGATCATGCGCGTGTCGAGTTCGAGGGCGGTCACCGGCCACCCTTGATCCAGCAGGGCGTAGGTCAGCGCACCCGCTCCGCACGCCAGTTCGACCACTCGCTCGGGACCGAGGGCGCCGACCGCCTCGACGATCCGCTCCACGATCCTCGCGTCGACGAGGAAGTGCTGTCCCAGACGCTTGTCCAGCCGCAGACCGTGCCGACGCAACAGCTCGACCTGCGATGGCCGGGCCCTGCGTGCGTGACCGGATGCGCCGCCGGAAGCGATCATGGACTACTTCTTCCGCCGCCGCGCGGGCTCGGGTTCGGGAAATGCCGAAGGTTCGACCTCGTGGAACCACGACGGGAGCTCGACCCGGAACAGTTGCTCGAACTCGCGGGCCCAGGTCACGGCCACGGCGTCGAGATCCTCGCCGAGCGAGGCGGCCACCCGGGCCGCCGTGTGTCGGGCATAGGCCGGTTCGTTGCGGCGACCGCGCCAGGGCTGCGGCGGCAGCCAGGGGGCGTCGGTCTCCAGTTGGAGGGCCTCGGCGGGCAGACCCTCGATCGCCTCGGGCAGATGCGCCTTGCGATAGGTGAACACACCGCCGATCCCCAGCTTGAAGCCCGCGTCGACGGCCCAGCGGGCGAACTCCCGATCGCCGGCGAAGGCGTGGAAGATCCCCCGGCGGGGTGGCAGCCCGGCTTCGAGGAGAACGGCCCGCGCGTCGTCGTAGGCATCGCGCACGTGGAAGACCATCGGCCGGTCGAGCTCCTTCGCGAGCTCGATCTGCGCCCCGAAGGCGCGGTGCTGGGCCTCGCGCGGGCTCAGGTCGCGGTAGTAGTCGAGACCACACTCGCCGATCGCGATCACCGAGTCGACGTGCTCGCGGATCCAGTCCTCGATCGCGGTCTCGTGGTGTTCGGCCTCGTGCGGGTGGACACCGGCCGTGGCCCACGCTGCGTCGTCTCCGGTGGCGGTGACCTGGGCCAGGCGATTCGTGACCCGGTCGAAGCCGACGTGGACGAAGCCCGCCACGCCGGCGGTCCGCGCGCGCTCACGGGTGGCTTCGCGGTCCTCGGCGAACTCGTCGCGGTAGAGGTGCAGGTGCGTGTCGATCAGAGCGGCCACGGGCGATCTCCTCTTCGGGCTCAGGCCGAGGCCGCGTGGGCCCCGTGGAGCGCGGCCTCGGTGCGGAGGAAGGAGTCGACCAGGACCAGACCCACGTTCACCATTCGGGCCAGATCGGACCGTGCGTCCAGCAGGACCTCGACGGCCTTCATCGCCCGGACGCCGTCGACCTGGCTGTCGGGCAACGACGCACGACGGGCATCGTCGAGACGGGCACCGGTCTCCCGACGGCCGAGCGCGACGAGGTCGGCGGCGACGAGGTCGACGACCCGCATCGCCACGTCGCGGGCGACACTCAGACTGGCGTCGCCGGCCAGCTTGCCGCCGCGTCCGACCGGAGGTTGGGCTTTGGCCACGCGTTCGCCCGCCCGGGCGAGAGACGGACGATCACCCCGGAGGAGCATGTCGAGGATCTGGTCGGCCCACCCGGCGAGTTCACGGGCGGCGGGGTCGATCAGGTCGAAGGCCCGGCGGGCGTTGCCTCCGGCCACCGCGGCCACGCGCGCCGCTTCGGTCGGATCGACCTCGGCCTCGCGCTCGAGGATCGTGGCGAGTTCCGCGTCGGACAACGCAGGCACCTGCACCCGCGCGCATCGCGAACGGAGCGTCGCCGGCAACAGGTGGGGCTGGTGGCTGCACAGCAGCAGCACCGCCGGGGCCGGCGGTTCCTCCAGGGTCTTGAGCAGGGCATTGGCCGCCGCGCGGTTCATGCGATGGGCGTCGCCGACCACGACCACCCGGTGGGCGGCCTCGAAGGGGCGCGCGTTGACGAAGCGGCGAATCGCCCGGACCGACACCGGCGCTGCGTCCTCGGCGTCGCCGATCGGGATGATGGCGCTGCTCGGCTGCCGGACGCGCGCCAGGGGCCAGCGAGCCTTCTCGTCGAGCAGTTCGCGGTAGTGACCCGAGGTCAGCGTGCGCTCGACGGGGAAGACCACGTGGAGGTCCGGGTGGGTGAGCTGGCGCACCTTGCGGGCCGCGGTGTCGCGTGCGGAGTCGTCGACGGGCAGATCACCGAACAGGCCACCGGCCGCGTCCCCTCCGCCGACTGGACGCAGCAGATCGATCGCGAGCTCGAGCGCGGCCGCTTCCTTGCCACTGCCCTCCGGTCCGACCAGGAGCACGCTCTGCGGCATGCGCTCCTCACGCGCGAGGGCCGCCAGACGGTCGAGCGCAGCACCGCGCATTCGGTCGGGTCGGAGTTCGTTCATCGGCTCCGGAGCCAGGCGTCGGGGTCGAGCGGTGTCTTGCCCTGCCGGATCTCGAAGTAGAGTTGTGTACCGTTCAGCGACCCGGTGTCGCCGACTTCACCCAGGACCTCTCCCTGCCGGACACGGGAGCCCTCGGTGGGGAAGATCGCGGAGGCGTGGGCGTAGAGCGTGTAGTACCCGTCGCCGTGGTCGACGATAATGCACTTGCCATAGCCGGGCAACCAGTCGACGTACTCGACGGTTCCCTCTGCCACCGCTCGGACCGGGGTGCCCATGGCGGCCTCGATGTTGACCCCCTTGTTCACCACGACGGTCTTGAACTCGGGGTGGACGGAGCGCCCGAAGGGCTTCAGGACGCGCCCCTCGACCGGCCAGGGCAACCCGCCGGCGCGCTCGGCGAAACCACTGCCGAAGGAGTCCTCGTCGGCCCGTTCGCGGCGCTGGCGTTCCAGCCGCGCGATCAGGTCCTCCATCTCGGCGGCCGCGTTCTCCATCTCGCGCAGGGTGGCCTCGTACGACACGCGCTTCTCGCGCAGCTCCAACAGAGCATCCTGGCGCTCGGTCTGCAGACGTGAGAGCTGGAGCCTGCGGTCCTCTGTCTCGCTGCGCGTGAAGTTGATCTCGGCCATCTGCGCGGCCAAGTCGGCGCGCCGGGCCCGGAGTTCGGTCCGGGCGTCCTGGACGTCCTCGATCAATGCCCGCTCGGTGCGGGCCACGTGGGTCCAGGCACGGACCCGGTGCGACAGCTCGCCCAGACTGTCGGCGGTGAAGGCCAGGGCCAACAGGGACCGACGCGGCCGCATGTAGATGGCCCGCAGACGCTCGGCCATCGCGTCGCGACGGCGCTCGACCCGCGCTCGGCTCTGGTCCAGCGACTGCTGCAGCGAATCGATCTGCGCCCGGATGCCGATCTCCTTGAGCGCGAGCCGCTCGAGGAGTTCCTGTGTGAGTTCGGTCTCGCGCTCGATCGCGTGCAGACGGGCGAGCTGCTGTTCCTCGTCGTTCGCCAGTGCGTCGGCGTGGGCCCGAGCCTCGGCGATGCGTTGCCGCAGCGACTGCAGCTCGGCTTCCTTGCCGCTGATCTCCTGACCGACCTCGTCGGCCAGGACACCGCCGGCACTCAACAGGAGAACGAGGATCCACCACGCGCCGCGCACCGCGACCTCCTAGAGACGCAGGTGCCGACGCAGGGCCACCAGGCTGCCTCCGGCTCCGAGAAGGGTGCTCAGGACCACGAAGCCCAGCACCTGTCCGGTGCCGAAGAAGAAGACCCCGTCGATGTGCTGCCGCACGAAGTGGCCCGCCACCAGCAGCACGCCCATGGCCAGGACCCCGGCCGCGGCCCCCTGCAGGGCTCCACCGATGACGAAGGGGGTACGGATGAAGGCGTTCGTGGCCCCGACCAGCTTCATGATCGCGACCTGTTCGGCACTCTCCTCGACGGTCAGGCGCACGGTGTTGCTGATCACGAACACGGCCGAGACGAGCACGATCACTCCGATGACGGCGGTCACGAGCATGAACACCGACGAGAATCGATCGAGCCTGCGCACCCACTCGATCTCGGCCACGACTTCCTCCACACCGGGATATCGGCCCAGCGATCCGGTCAGCGATTCGAGCCGCTTCGCGTCCTGCCCCAACGCGTCGAGCGAGAGCTCGAAGCTCGCGGGCAGGGGATTCGCCTCGAGCGCGTCGAGGAGTTCGGAGTCGTCGGCGATCTCGCCCCGGAATCGTTGCAAGGCCTCGTCGCGGCCCACGTAGCGCACCGCGTGCACTCCGGCCATCGACAGCAGGTCCTCGTGCAGCACGGCCTGATCGGCCTCGTGAATGTCGTCGCGCAGGTAGACGACCACGTCGATGTCCCCGCGCACCGTCTGGAGAATGCGATCGAGATTGATGCTGACGATGCTGAAGATCGCGAGCATGAGCAACGACGACCCCATGATCAGTACGGCCACCGTGCCGCTCAGCCGGCGGCGCACCAGGCCCACCATGCCCTCGCGCACGAGATAGCGCGCCTGCGTGCTATGCATCGCGCCCCCCCTGTTCCCGGGCGGGAGGATCGTCGCGCATGCCCTCCCACTGCTCCGGCGAACGTGCCACCGCGCCGTCCTCGTCGGCCCGCACGATCCGTTCGGCCAGCGGACGCGCGTGCTCGGGTCGGCGCGGCCGGTAGCGCTCGACGTCACTGATCACACGGCCGCCTTCGAGTGAGAGCACGCGCTGCCCGTACTGACGCACCATCAAGTGATCGTGGGTGCTCATCACGACCGCGGTACCCGCGGCGTTGATCCGGAAGAGCAGGTCGATGACCTCCTGGCTCACCTCGGGATCGAGGTTGCCGGTGGGCTCGTCGGCCAGCAGGATCTTCGGCTGGTTCACGATCGCCCGCGCGATCGCCACGCGCTGCTGTTCGCCTCCACTGAGCGTCCGCGCGATCTGGTTCCGCTTGTGGTACAGACCGACCCAGTTGATCACCCGGGCCACGTTGCGCTTGATCTCGGCCCGCGGAACACCGATCACCATCTGCGCGAAGGCGACGTTCTCCTCGACGCTGCGGTCGGTCAGCAGCCGGAAGTCCTGGAAGACCACGCCGATCTCACGGCGTAGCAGCGGGATCTCCTTGCGTCGCACCCGCGTCGACAGGAAACGCCCCACCTGGACCTGACCGTCGGTCGGACGCTCCTGCATGAGGACCAGTCGCAACGCGCTGCTCTTGCCGGCGCCGCTCGGGCCGACCACGAACAGGAACTCACCGTTGTCCACCGAGAACGAGACGTCCGAGAGCGCCGACGTGTCCCCGTAGCGGAGATTCACGTGGTAGAAGGAGATGATCTGCCGCATCTCCTGGTGCGAACGCGGCAGGGACGACCCGGGTCGTGGCGCGGAGTCGGGCATCGCGCCCTCCGGAACGGGCGTCGGGGGAGGATCGGATGCAGAACGCGGGGCAGCGACCATGGTCACCTGCGATCACCGGGGTCTCGGACGGGCCTCGGTGGACGCGAGTGCAACTCGGAGCCCATTGCCGTGGTCCGGACCGGTCCGGACACGCCGGCCCGTGGCTCAGGCCTTGACCTCGATGTAGAAGCGCTCGCGCAGGGAGTCCACGAAGCCCTCGAGCTCCGCCTCGGCCTTCTGCTGGAAGAGGATCTCGCGGATCCGTCCTTCGACCTCGTCGAAGGAATACACCTCTCCGCCCTGCCGATCGAGGAGTTTGAGAACGAAGAACCCGGCCGCACCGCCGATCGGGTCGGAGACCTCGCCGACCTGCAGCGTATCGACCGCGCCCGCGAAGGTCTCCGACAGGCGTTCGATCTCGAAGGTCCCGAGAATGCCGTCGTTCTCCCGGCTCTCGGGGTCGTCCGAGTACTTTCTGGCCAGCTCGGCGAAGTCCTGGCCGCTGCGGGCCTTCTCCGCCACCTCGGCCGCACGCTCACGGGCCGAGGCGCGCTCGGCCTCGGTGATCTCGACGGGCAGCAGGATCTGGCTGATCGCGACCTCGTCCTCGGTCCGCTCGGTTACGCGGATCAGGTGCGTGCCGAGCTCGGTGTTCACCGGTTCGCTGACCTGCCCCACGGGCAACGACCAGGCCAGTTCCTCGAGCACGGGGCTGAACAGGTCGCCGCGCCCGAAGGTGCCGACGGCACCCCCACGAGCGGCGTTCGGACCCTCGGAGTACTCACGGGCGACGTCGGCGAACGACGAGCCCGCGGCCAGGGCCCGGCGGATCTCGCCCAGCTTGCGCTCGATCCGCTCGCGGGTCGACTCGTCGGGCTGGGGCACCACGAGGATGTTCGCCAACTCGACCGAGGCGGAACGTCGCGGGAGCTGTCCGCGGTTCTCCTCGTAGAATTCACGGATCTCGTCGTCACGCACCTCGACCTCGGGACGGACGTAGACGTCGAGGATCCGGCCGGTGTACATGCGGTCGCGCACGAGTTCCCGGTTGCGGGCCTCGAGGTCCTCGTAGGTCAGGCCCGCTCGCCGCAATTCCTCCTCGAGCGCCTGGCGCGATCCGAAGCGCGACTCGACGTCTTGCATGGCCTGCCGTACGCCGGCTTCGAGTTCCTCCTCGCCCACCACGAGCCCGTCACGCTTGGCCTGGGCCACCATGAGCTTGACCTCGATCAAGCGGTCGAGCATCCGCTGGCGGACCGCGCCCGCGTCGTCGGGCGGCTCCTGGCCCATCGACTGCAGCTCGAACAGATAGCTCTCGATCTCGCGTTCGAGATCACTGAGCAGGATCGGCTCCTCGTCGACGACCGCGACGATGCGGTCGACCAGCTGCGGTGACCCGCCCGCCGGCGGAGAGGTCTCCTGGCCGGAGGCCGGGTAGCACAACAGCAGAAGGGTCGCGAAGGACAGTACGAGCGAACGGGTCATGATCTATCGTCCGAAGTTCACGGGAATGCCCTGCGGGTCTTCTTCCTCGACCGGGGCGTAGGTCGCCTTCATCAGGTGCTCGGGGGAGGTCTCGACCCCGTAGTCCGTCCGCCACTCGGCGACCTTCTCCTGGAAGAGCTCTTCTTCCTTGATGCCGCGGACCCGACGACCGACGTCCGAGCGGACCTCGTCGAGCAACGGCTCCTCGCGGGGGAGGAGTGTCTCGAGGCGGGCCAGCGCCCACTGACCGTCACCGATCTGGGTCGGCGAGGAGATGTCACCCTCGGACTGCAGACCGAAGGCGATGTCGCGGAACGGAGTCTCTGCATTCGGGGTCACGACGCCGAATTCTCCCCCGTTCGTCTTGATGTCGCTCTCGATGCAGTACTTCTCGACGGCTTCCTCCCAGGACATGCCACCCTGCACGTCGATGCGGGCGGAAATGGCGTCGGTCTCGGTCGCGGCGACCAGGGCGACGATCTCGCGACGCTCGGGCTTGATCCAGTCGTCGGAGTGCTCGGCCCAGTAGGCCTCGATCTCCTCGGCCGAGACCTTGACCTCGTCGGAGACGAGTTCGCGGTGCAGCCGCGTGACCATGGCCTGCTCCCGCCGGTTCTTGTACGCGTCCTGGATGGCCGGATCCTCCAGATAGCCCCGGGCCTCGGCCTCGATCGGCATCAGGTAGCGGATCGCGTCCTCCTTGAGCATGCGACGGAAGGTGCCCACCCCGCGCTCCTTGCGCGGACGTCCGAACACGCTGCTCTCGTTGAAGATGTCGACGTACTCGCGCAGATCGATCGTGCGGTCGGCGTAGCTGATCAAAACCTCGTCGTAGTACCTCGAATCGATCACCAGGGGCTCGAGTTCCTCCTGCGGTGTCGGCGGCTGCAGCGAAGCGTCCGGCGGCAGCGCGTCCCAGACGATCTTCATGGCCTCGTCGTTGATCGTCAGAGCGTACTTCTCGAAGACCTGATCGATGAACTCGACCTTGAGCAGCGCGCTCTCCTGCTTGATCACGCTCTCGCGCACGCGATCGCGGATCTCCTCGAGGGGCGGAACGCGCTGCATCGACACCTCGTCGACCCGGATCAGGAACCAACCGTAGATGGAATCGATCGGATCGCTGACCTGGCCCGTGGGGAGCTGGAAGACCTCGTACTCGAGGTCGTCGGCGATCGTGCCGTAGGTCATGGCGAGCGAGTAGTCGTCGGTCTGCTGATTCGGCGCGCCGGCCTCGAGACGCCGGGCCACGTCGTTCCAGTTCTCGCCACCCTCGACCAGGCGCTTGGCCTCCCACGCTTCCTCTTCCCAGTCGAAGAGCATGTAGCTCACGTCGAGCTTGCGCGGGAACTTCTCGTAGTAGTCGAGAATGTCCTCTTCGGTCGGGTCCTGCGCCGGGGCTTCGACGTCCTCGCTCATCTTCTGGACAGCCTTGAGCCGGGTCACCATCTCGGCCTGCTCGTCGGCACTGCCGTCGGCGTCCATGCCCAGCTCCTCGGCCTTCATCGCCATGACCTCTTTGTTGATCATGACGTCGAGGACCTCTTCACGGCCTTGCTGGGTGTTGATGTCCGAGGGGATGAACTTGGGGTCCATCCGGTTCATCGTGCGCTCGAAGTAGTCGAGCATGATCGTGCGGTCCCCGACGCGGGCGACCTCGATCTCGCTCTTCTCCGGGGACGAACACCCGATCGCGCCGGCAGCGACGAAGGCGGCGGCCAGGGCGACCAGACGGCGAGGGGAAGGGAAGTGGGGCGACATGGTGTTCCTTCCTGGATTCTCTCGAACGATGACGAAGACGGGAAAACGGGTTCCGGACGGATCGGTCCGGCTCAGGACCGCGACGGGACGCCGTCGGTGCCGGCCGCGCGCAGGGCATCGACCAGACGCGCGCTGACGACCAGGGCCGCGGGCAGCCACTGATCGCGCCCGACCTCGGCGGTCATCTGCAGTCCCTGGACGGCATTGAACGTCAACCGGGGCAGGCCGGTTCCACCGAGCAAGCTCTTGAGAATACTGGATTTCGGGGCCTGGTCTCCAGCGAAAGTGAAGCGAACCCCCTTCCGGAGGCCCTTCACCTCCTCCACGCCGGCCTCGAGACAGCGGAGCTTCAGGCGGGTGATGTCGAGAAGGGCCTGCAGCGGTTCGGGAGCAGGACCGAACCGGTCGCGCAGCTCCTCGGCGATCTCGTCGAGCCCGTGCTCGTCGGTGACCCGGCCGAGTTCGCGGTACCAGCGGATCTTGACCTCGGGGTCGGCCATGGTCTCGTCGGGCAGGTAGGCCGACACCCGCAGGTCGACCTTCACGTCCTGCAGGCGCGGCAGGCCCTCGCCCTTGAGAGAGCGGATCTCCTCCTCGAGCATCTTGCAGTAGAGGTCGAAGCCGATCGTGGCCATGTGGCCCGACTGGTTCTCGCCGAGGATGTTGCCCGCCCCGCGGATCTCGAGGTCGCGCATGGCCAGGTGGTAGCCGCTGCCGAGGTCGGTGAACTCCTGGATCGCCGACAGGCGCGCCCGGGCCTCGCGCGTGAGTTGCTGGCCCGACGGCACCATGAGGTAGGCGTAGGCCTGGTGGCGGCTGCGGCCCACCCGGCCGCGGAGCTGGTGCAGCTGAGACAGTCCGAAGCGATCGGCGCGGTCGATCAGGATCGTGTTCACGTTCGGCATGTCGAGGCCGCTCTCGATGATCATCGTGGTGACCAGGACGTCGGCCTCGCCCTCGACGAACTCCTTCATGATCGATTCGAGCCCGGTCTCGTGCATCTGCCCGTGCGCGGCCAGCACGCGGGCCTCGGGCACGATCTTCTCGACCATGGCCCGCACCGCGTCGATGGTCTCGACCCGGTTGTGCACGAAGAAGACCTGCCCGCCGCGGTGCATCTCGCGGCGCAGGGCCTCGGCGACCATTTCCTCGGAGAAGGGCACGACCTCGGTGTTGATCGGCAGGCGCTCGCGCGGCGGCGTGGCGATGATCGACAGGTCGCGCGCGCCCATCAGCGCCAGGTGCAGCGTGCGCGGGATCGGCGTGGCGCTCAGCGTGAGCACGTCGACCTCCTTGCGCAGCTGCTTGAGCTTCTCCTTGTGGCGCACCCCGAAGCGCTGTTCCTCGTCGACCACGATCATCCCGAGATCGCGGAACTGCACGTCTCGACCGAGCAGCCGGTGCGTTCCCACGAGGACGTCGACCTTGCCCTCCTTCGCGCGCTTCAGTACCTCCTTCTGCTGCTTCGGCGTGCGGAAGCGGCTGAGCACCTCGACCGTCACCGGGAACTCGCGGAGGCGCTGGGCGAAGGTCTCGCGGTGCTGTTCGGCCAAGATCGTGGTCGGGCACAGCACCGCGACCTGCTTGCCCTCCTGCACCGCCTTGAAGGCGCCGCGCATGGCGACCTCGGTCTTGCCGAAGCCCACGTCGCCGCAGATCAGGCGATCCATGGGACGTGGGGTCTCCATGTCGCGCTTCATGGCCTCGGCGGCGGCCAGCTGGTCGCGGGTCTCCTCGTGGACGAAGGAGTTCTCCATCTCGCGCACGAGGTGCGTGTCGGGGGAGTAGGCGTGGCCCGGCAGGGTCTGACGGCTGGCGTACAACGACAGCAGCTCCTGGGCCACCGCCATGATCGCCTTGCGCGCGCGCTTCTTCTGACGCTCCCACGTCGCCCCACCCAGCTTGTGCAGCTGGACCTCCTGGTCGTCGGGCACGTCGTAGCGCTCGACCAGGTTGAGCTTGTCGGTGGGCAGGTACAGGCGATCGCCGCCGGCGTACTCCAGCAGCAGGCACTCGGCCTCGGCGTCGTCGACCTCGATCACCCGCAGGCCCAGGAAGCGGGCCACGCCGTGGTCCACGTGCACACAGTGGTCGCCGGGCTTGAGCGCCTGGGCATCGGCCACGCGGCCGGTGCCGCGGAAGCGTGTCCTGCGGCCCGCGCGCCGTGTGCGCTGGAAGAGTTCGTGGTCGGTCCAGAGCGCGACCCCGGCGTCCTCCCAGACGAAGCCCGCGTGCAGCGACCCCACCTCGAGGGCGGGGCGGGCCGCGAGCCCGTCGGGCGCGGTCTCGTCGAAGAGTTCGGCGAGTCGCCCGGCCTGCGCGCGGTTGTCGCAGAACAGCACCGTGTCGACGCCCTGATCGGCGTGGCGGGCGACGTCGGTGAGCAGCTCGGCCACGCTGCCACGGTGGGACGGCTGCGGATGGGTCCGCACCTGCAGCACCGCCTGCTTCGCGGGCGGGCCCACCGGTCCCTCGACGTTCCCCGGGAGGACCACGTCGCCCATCCACACGTGGCGCAGGACGGCCGACTTTCGTCGCAGCTCGCCCACGGGAGCGATCAGCTCCTCCTCTCGCGGGACGGGATCGCCCCGCTGCAGCCGGTCCAGACGACCGCGGTGGGTCTCCTCGTCGAGCACCTGTTGCCGCTCGCCGAGATCCTCGGGGTCGATCCACACGACCGCGTCACCCTCGGTCAGGTAGTCGAGGTAGCTGGCCTGCGGGTGGAACAGCGGCGCCAGACCCTCGATGCCCGGGAAGTGCAGGCGGTCCTGCAGCCGCTCCATCATGTCGACCCGGTCGTCCTCGCCGACCTCGTCGTGGGCCTCGACCCGGGCCAGGGCCTCGATCAGCGTGTCGTCGTCGACGACCAGGGGCCCGGCGGGAAGGATCTCCACCCGCTCGAACGTGTCGCGGCTGCGCTGGTCGTTGGGTTCGAACAGACGCAGCGACTCGATCTCGTCGCCGAAGAGTTCGATCCGCACCGGCAGGGGATGGCGCGGGCTGAAGACGTCGATCAGTCCGCCACGGACCGCCATGTCGCCCGGCATCTCGACGAGTCCCGCGGCGCGGTAGCCCATCTGCGCCAGGCGCTCACCGAGGCTGTCGGTGTCGACCTCCTGTCCCACGCGCAGTTCCATGCGCGCGGCGCGCAGGGTCTCGCGCGCCATCACCTTGTGACGCAGGCCGTACAGGGTGGTGACGTAGAAGCCCGGCTCGCGGCGGTCGAGGTGGTGCAGCCCGGCCTGGATCGAGGCCAGGATGTCACGCGTGGGCGACTTGCGATCGAAGGGCAGGATCTCGAGCTCGGGCAGGTAGTGGACCGGCGCGACGTCGAAGGTGTTCAGGTCGTCGACCAGCGCCTCGGCCCGCGCGAGGTCCGGGGCCACGATCAGCCACACGCCCTCGGATTCGCGGTACAGCCCGGCCAGGGCATACCCCGGCGCTCCGCCCAGCAATCCCGAGATCGCCAGGTCCTGATCGGCCCGTCCCAGCAGACCGTCGACCCCGCCCAGGCCGTCGAGCCAGTCGTCGATACCGCCCGGGGCGGGCCCGCGCACGTTCTCGGCGGGTTCCATGGCGCCAAAGGCTAGAAAGGGAAGGGCCGGTCCGCCGC